>JAUNQV010000185.1 GCA_030535995.1 Bacteroidales bacterium | reverse complement strand
TGAGCCAGTTTTATTTAATGTTTAACCAGTCCCAAATTTTTATGGGACACTAATGTATTTATATTATAAATTATTAACGGCTTTTTGATACAAAAAAAACAGACGAGCCATTATAAGCCCGTCTGCATAAAGAATTCAAGCCCTTCTCTTAATCTATTTTCAACTGCAGGGTTCAGCCTAAAAGAGATGTAGACAACAGCTCCATTGCCGCAAGGTCGCCCTCTTTCATGCGTGAGCGTATTGTGACCACAGGCTCAACTATCTCAATCTCCTTCATTCCCTCGAGCATGGCGCGCATTACACGCCCGGCCGTAGGCGCCCATGAGCCGTTCTCGACGATTGCCACGCGACGCTTCTGATAGTTCTTCATTTTAAGGTGGTGCAGGAAATCGTGCATGGGCGGAAATACATCGGCATCGTATGACGCTGCACAAACCACCATGTGGCTGTAGCGGAAAGCATCCTCGACAGCCTCGGCCATATCACAACGCGAAAGGTCGGTAACCACAACTTTGGGAGCACCCTTTTCGCGCAATATTTCGGCCAGACGGTTAGCTGCCACCGCCGTTCCACCATGTATTGAGGCATAGGCAACAAACACGCCATCTGTTTCAGGCTCATATCTGCTCCAGATATCATAAAGCCCGATGTAGTGTCCAAGGTCTTCGGTGAGCACCGGGCCGTGCAAAGGACATATCATGCGGATATCGAGCGTTGCAGCCTTCTTGAGCAGCGCCTGCACTTGAGCTCCGTACTTGCCACAGATGTTAATATAGTAACGGCGCGCCTCGCAATCCCATGGTCCTTCGTTGCAAAGGGCGCCGAACTTGCCGAATGCATCGGCCGAGAAGAGAACCTTCTCGCTCTGCTCATACGAAACCATAACCTCGGGCCAGTGAACCATAGGAGCCACAAAGAACTGCAAAGTATGACTGCCCAAGGGGAGTGTATCGCCCTCTTTCACTGTTAACACACGGTTACCGAAATCTACCCCTTCGAAGAACTGTGGCAACATTTTAACCGCAGCAGCTGTAGCCACCACCTTCACAGCCGGAAACTCTTCCATGACCTCGGCTATGAGTGCAGCGTGGTCGGGTTCAAGATGCTGTACAACAAGGTAATCGGGTGTGCGCCCTGCCAGTGCCCCTTTAACATTGCACCACCATTCGGCACCTTTACGAGCATCGGCAGTATCCATTATTGCAACCTTCTCATCGAGAATTATATAGGAATTGTATGCCATACCCTCGGGCACAACATACTGGCTCTCGAAGAGGTCGATATCGAGGTCGTCGACCCCGACATATTTTATAGCAGGTGATATTTCCATAACGATACAGATTTAAAAATTCACTTGCGGGGCATCGGCTGCACCCTCTTGTGCCTCAAAATAGGGGCGTTTTTCAAAGCCGAACATTCCGGCAAGCAGATTACGGGGGAATTTGCGTATAGAGGTATTATACTCCTTTACAGTCTCGTTGAAATTCTGACGCGCCACTGCTATGCGGTTCTCTGTGCCCTCAAGCTGCGCCTGAAGTTCAAGAAAGTTTTCATTTGCCTTCAACTCGGGATAAGCCTCGGTAATTGCAAGCAGCCTGCCAATTGCTGCACCAAGCTCGCCTTGCACTTTTTGGTATTCAAGCAGTTTTTCAGGAGTCAAATCCTCAACATTCACATTCATCTGCGTCGCACGGACACGGGCATCGGTAACCGCCTGGAGTGTCTGCGCCTCATGTTCCGCATAGCCCTTTACCGTATTGACAAGATTGGGTATGAGGTCGGCCCTGCGCTGGTACTGGCTCTCCACATTGCTCCATGCGTTGCTCACCGTCTCCTCGGCATTTACAAGCCCGTTGTAGCCGGTTATACCCCAAATGGCAACGACTGCTATAATCACTAAAACGATAATTGTTGACTTTTTCATATTGATAAAATTATTAGTTAACACATTTCATTTAAAACGTCATTTAAAAACGGCTGC
>JAUNQV010000003.1:48023-56845 GCA_030535995.1 Bacteroidales bacterium | reverse complement strand
GCACCGCGCCCTGTTCGTGGCGTACAAGAACCTGACGGAAATCGTCACGGTGGTCATACATAGCATCAAAAACCGGCATTATTGAGCCCCCGGGATAACCGAAGACTGTATCTACCCCCTCTTTTATCAGAGAACGCATGAGCGCCTCTCCACCTGATATTATCTCTTTTTCCATAAAAACAATCAATCAATTAACCTTACTCCGCCTTTGTCGGCAGAGCTTACCATGCTCGCGTATGCTTTAAGGCTTTTAGGCACAAGGCGGTCGCGTGTGAGAGGAAACATGCTGCGTGCGGCAAGTTCCTCATCGGTTAGTCTCACATTTATCGAGCGTGACGGGATATCGATATCTATTATATCACCATCGCGCAACTTTCCGATGTTTCCGCCGGCAGCAGCCTCGGGCGATATATGCCCTATGCTCAAGCCCGATGTACCGCCACTGAAGCGGCCGTCGGTGATAAGAGCACACTCTTTGCCCAAATGACGCGATTTAATATATGATGTAGGGTAAAGCATCTCCTGCATACCCGGCCCGCCTTTCGGTCCTTCATATATTATGACAACTACATCACCGGCCTCTACTTCACCCGAAAGAATTCCGTCGACAGCCGACTCTTGCGAATCGAACACACGTGCCTTGCCGGTGAAACGCAGGATACTTTCATCGACACCGGCTGTCTTTACCACACAGCCATCCTTTGCTATGTTGCCGAAGAGTATTGCAAGCCCGCCCTCCTTGGTATAGCTATTCCCGAGCGAACGTATGCAACCGCCTACCCTGTCTTTATCCAGAGAAGCATAAGCATTGCTCTGCGAACCCATTCTATTGCTGAACACATTTGCCGGAGCAGTGCTGTAAATTCTCACAGCCTCCTCGCCGGGGCACTCCTTTGTTATGCAGTATTTTTCAATATCCCGGGCAAGTGTAGCACCATTGACACGCATTACACCGGTATTCAACAAGCCACCCTTGGCAAGCTCACCCATAATTCCGAGGATACCGCCGGCACGGCCACAATCCTGCATGCTGTAGAGGTTGCTGTTGGGAGCCAACTTGCAGAGACAAGGCACCTTTCTGCTCAATGCATCGATATCTTTCATGGTGAAATCGACCTCACCTTCATGCGCCACGGCAAGCAGGTGCAGTATGGTATTAGTTGAACCGCCCATTGCAATGTCCAGAGTCATTGCGTTGAGAAAGGCCTCGCGGGTAGCGATGCTGCGCGGAAGAACACTCTCGTCGCCATTGCCGTAATACTTCATGGCGTTCTCTACAATGAGCCTTGCAGCATCTTTCAACAATTCTACCCTGTTTGTGTGAGTAGCAAGAATTGTCCCGTTACCGGGCAGGGAAAGACCAATGGCCTCGGTCAATGAATTCATGGAATTGGCAGTAAACATACCCGAGCAGCAGCCACAGCCGGGACACGAACGGCGCTCAATCTCTTCAAGTTCAGCATCACTCACCCCTTTGTCGGCAGCCTTTACCATTGCAACCACAAGGTCGAGGTTTTCGTTTTTCCAGCTACCTTTTTCCATTGGGCCACCGGAGACAAACACTGTGGGAATATTCAGGCGCATTGCCGCCATCAACATTCCGGGAGTTATCTTGTCGCAGTTCGATATACACACAAGGGCATCGACCTTATGGGCATTACACATATATTCAACGCTATCGGCAATGATATCGCGCGAAGGCAAGGAGTAGAGCATGCCATTGTGGCCCATAGCAATACCATCATCAATGGCTATTGTATTGAACTCCGCCGCAAAACAACCAAGACGCTCTATTTCGGCCTTTACTATTTGCCCGGCCTCATGCAGATGAGTGTGCCCCGGAACAAGCTGGGTGAAAGAGTTGGCTATTGCTATTATAGGCTTGCCGAACATTTCGCGTTTCATGCCGTTGGCAACCCACAGGGCTCTTGCCCCGGCCATTCGGCGCCCCTCGGTACACTGCGCACTTCTGAGTCTTATTTTCATATCACTATTGTTTATTATCAATAAAAATGCCCTTCTCGAACAGGGAGAAAGGCTACAGACTAATGATATACGGCCAACCCTGCCTAACCGATGGATAGGTAGTCAATAATGCCGATAATACCGATAGCCTGGAACAACATATACTTGTAATTGTTTTAAATTATTTCACATACAAAAGTACACTCTTTTTTCAGTTTATGCAATAAAATTAAAACAAAACATGCAAAATTTTAACAAAAAGAAGAGAAAGAAGAAAACCACAAAACTCACACGCCTTTACTGCGCAGTACCACATAAATTATTACCGGAGCACCAATAAGCGGTGTTATTGCCCCGAGAGGCAGCAGCCCGCTCTCGCCGGGCAACTGGCAGATGATATTGCAAAGAAGTGCTACGGCTGCACCGGTTATCATTGTACCTGGCAACAGAAGCCTGTGGTTGTTGCTTTTAAGGAAAAGACGCGCAATATGAGGTACAGCAAGCCCGATAAACGCTACAGGGCCGCAGAAAGCAGTTACGACAGCTGCCAACACTCCTGTAACAGCAAGGACTGCCGCACGCACTCCTTTGACATTGACCCCGAGATTGCGGGCGTATGCATCGCCAAGCAACAAGGCATTGAGCGGTTTCATCAGAGCCAAGGCAAATAACAGAACAACGGCAACTATTGTTACAAAAATGGGCATCTGCGCATACGATACCGCAGAAAAGCTGCCCATTCCCCAAATCATATACGAATGTACCCCTTCGGAGGTTGCAAAATAGTTCAGCACCGATATTGCCGAAGAGGCAAGATAACTTACAGCAACACCGGCAATTAGCAGATAGAGTTTGTTCTTCAACACCGACGAGAGGAACAGTATAACAACAATTATGGCACCGGCACCGGCAAAAGCACCAAGCAGAAGCGCAGTGTACCCGGCAAGCCCCATCTCACTCACAGCCAGAAGCCCATGCGAAAGCAACATTACCACAGCAACGCCAAGCCCTGCACCGCTGTTTATACCAAGCACCTCGGGCCCGGCCAAAGGATTGCCGAAGAGAGTCTGCAACAGAAGACCTGCAACAGAAATTGCTGCACCTGCAAAAAGAGCTGTTACAGCCTGTGGCAAGCGGGTCTCAAGAACAATAAGACGCCAAGCCTCACGCTCACACTCGCCTCCGGATAGTATCGAAAGGACATCGGCCGAGGGTATATCGACTGTTCCATAGAACATATTGAGTGCAAACAGGGCCAGCAGCATAAAAAACGCCACAATCAATGCCATAAACCTCCTGTCAACGTATTTTTTCATAATACATAGCTTTATATTCGGGCAACAGAGCAGGATGGAAAAGAGCCACCAACTCTTTCAGAAGCCTTTCGGGATGAAACGAGGTCTCTTCAAAGATATTACGGTTATGAGTATTGCAGCCATACACCATACCCTCCTTGAACGGCTTGAAATGGGAGTAGCCCTGAAAATCGGCAAGCATTGTTTCCATGGAGATATCGGTCGCGCGGTTATACTTTATGAGCCATATATCGGCATCGGCAGCCTTGTCCAGAACAGTCTCGTATGAGAGGGGAACGGAACCGTTGACTTTGTAATCGGAAAAGATGTAATCGGCACCGGCATCGCTGTAGAGGCATCCCACGGTACTCGCCCCACCGGGCACATACCATGCAGAGCTGCTTTTAAGTTCGCAGAGCAATTCAGGACGGTCACCGCACTCCTTTACCCTTGCGGCAAGTTCCTCATACTCATTGCACACCGCATTGAAAAGAGAGTCACTTTTGGCCGCCATACCCACCAGCCTGCCATAAAAACGTACCCACTCGGCACACCCCAGCGGAGAGTTCTCCATGTAATCGGCACACTCCACAAGCGGGAATTTCATATTCTCAAGCTTGCCATAGCCGCCATTTTCATAAGGCAATACAAATATGGCATCGGGAGCGACCTGCATGATACGCTCGCTGTTCACATTCAGCGAGCTGCCGCAATCGACAATCTCGCCCGCAGAGAGACGCTCTTTCACTGCATCACAGTACATATAACGCGCATCACATACTCCGCCTATGACACCTGCCACACCCAATTCGGCAAGCAGCGAGGCATGCACACCCGAAAAGACCACTGCACGTTCAAGCGGTACACGCAACAGCACTCCCCGGGGTAGTCCATCGGGAATTCCGGAATTCTTTGGCAACAGCAGATAACGCTTCAGCAGATTACCGTTCCATGGATTCTTGACATCGGCAACAGTATACCCTTCGCACTCAACGATAGTCAACAGCGATGAATGACGCATTTCTATGGTATCGCCCTCAATATTCTCTATTTTTGCCGATGGAGAGCCACATGCACCCCACGACAATAAAAGAAGCATAGAGAGCATAAAGAGGGATATTAGTTTCAAGATATGTAAACAACGGATTGCCATACTACTTATCAGATTCACCGTTTATCACACGCAACTGCTGGCGTATACTCTCGGAATGGACAAGTTCAAATATATCCTTTACTGCTCCGGTATCGAGTTTTTCCTCCGCAGCCGCTCTTGTACAACGCTCAATTATCTCGTTATAACGCGATGGTTGGAACACAGTAACACCACACTCGCGTTTCAATATTCCTATTTCACGCGACAGCTCCATGCGCTTGGCAAGCAAGTGTACTATAGCGTCATCAATCTCGTCCATACGCCTACGGTGGCTTGCAAACTCAACAGCTCCGTTATCCAAAGAGCGATGGACAAGGCGTTCTAATATTATTCCCAACTCATCGGGAGTAACCTGCTGGCGGGCATCACTCAATGCACACACAGGGTTACAATGGGTCTCTATCATCAGGCCGTTGAAACCCAAGTCTACTGCATGCTGGGAGAGAGAGAGAATCAGTTCCCGCTTGCCGGCAATGTGGCTTGGGTCACAGACTAACGGCAGGTTGGGAAAACGCCTGCGCAATTGGATGGGCAATTGCCATTGCGGTGCATTACGGAAAAATTTTTCGGCATAGGACGAAAAGCCACGGTGTATGGCTCCAAGCCGTGTTACACCGGCATTATAAAGACGCTCAAGAGCACCTACCCACAGTTCGACATCGGGATTGACAGGATTTTTCACCAGCACCGGAATATCCACTCCACGCAGCGCATCGGCAATCTCTTGCACCGCAAAAGGGTTGGTAGTTGTTCGCGCTCCCACCCACAGAACATCGACACCGGCTGCAAGAGCCTGCTCGACATGAGTCGCTGTTGCAACCTCTGTGGTTACAGACATCCCATACTCATACTTTACTCTCTGCAACCATGCAAGCCCCTCTTTTCCGACACCTTCAAAGCAGCCGGGACGTGTACGCGGTTTCCATATTCCTGCGCGGAAGAGAGAAACACCACGACCGGCCAGGGCTGCCGCTATAGTAAGAACCTGCTCCTCGCTCTCGGCACTGCATGGCCCGGCAATAACAACCGGCCTGGTTTGTTTGTCGAATATATCTATCTTATCGAAAACCATCACTTGACAACTCTTTTAAAAAGATTACAGCTATTATTTACCGTTACTGCAGCAACCTCCTCGATACTGCAATTATATATTTTGGAAAGCGCCTCTGCAATATGAGGGATATATGCACTCTCGTTGCGCTTGCCACGGAACGGCACCGGAGAGAGATATGGCGAATCGGTCTCAAGTACAATTCTTTCAAGCGGCACACCGCCAAGCACTGCCGGCAATGTCGATTTCTTATAAGTTAACACACCGCCTATTCCGAGATAGAATCCGTTGAAAGACAAAAGTTTCTGCGCCTCCTCCTCGCTACCTGTAAAGCAGTGGAATACACCTTTCAAGCCACAGGAACGATACTCATCGAGCACTTCGCAGAGTTCATTGAAAGCGCTGCGCGAATGTATTGCCAACGGCAAGCCGGTTTCAATGGCCCAGCCGATTTGTATGCGGAAGGCTTCTATCTGCCTCTCTTTCTGCGAATCGTCCCAGTAGAAGTCGAGCCCCACCTCACCAACAGCAATGATGCGACTGTCGGCAAGAAGTTTCTCATGCATGCGCGCGAGTACCTCTTTGTAATCCTCACCAACATCGGTAGGATGAAGCCCCATCATAGGGAAACA
Source organism: Bacteroidales bacterium (assembly GCA_030535995.1). Lineage (GTDB taxonomy): Bacteria > Bacteroidota > Bacteroidia > Bacteroidales > Bacteroidaceae > HGM04593. The sequence continues at coordinate 50,749 of JAUNQV010000003.1, read as the reverse complement.
GATGCCGGGATACCTGTCGCACATAGCCAGAAGAGCATCCAGAGTCTCTTCGTTTATTGCCGGCAGACATAATCTTGTAACTCCGGCATCGACGGCACGTTGCACGGCAGCCTCCCGGTCCTCGTCAAATTCCGACACAAAAAGATGGGTATGAGTATCGATATATTCAGTCATTACTGATGCTCTTTTTTTGATTTCCGGTCGGGGCGTTCATAATATATTACCCCGTACGAAGCACATTTCTTTATTCGTGCAACACCCTGCAATGATGCAAAAGCCTTCTCAATCTCACCCCATGCCTCGAAGATTATCTCGTCAGCCTCGAAACGCATGTCGGAGATATTGCGCAGAGATTCATTTGTACGTTCCTGCAACATCTGCTGCCTGTCGTACATCTCTTTGAAGAGTTCAAACACAACCGACACGCGGCCCATCGTAGGGTTGTATATAGGTACACCGCCCTCACCCTGGCGACGACGCTCCCCTTCGATTATCTTCAAGCCCCATTCAAGAACGGCCGACTCCGAAAAGAGATTAGGTATTGTATCCTCATTCTCCGGCAAGCCGTAATATGGGCGCTTGCTGCGCGCAATTTCGCCACGCATTATAGCCATGCTCAATACCTGGATAAAATGCGACACATACATTCGCGCCTTCTTCAAAGCCTCTTCGTAGCTCACGTTGCCACGCTTCGAAGCCTGTTCCTGCACACAACGCTTGTACAACATGACCTCGCGTTCAAATCTTTCAAGAAAACTCTTGGCACGATGGTATGTATTGTGGGAGAGCACATTGGTAAATATACCATTCTGCACACTGCTCTCTACAGCGGCTCTCAATGCGCGTATACGGGCCTGGTCGGTCTTTGGCAATCGGCGGTATGGCATTCTGCAGCAGTGTTTTTACAGGTTACGGTTCAATAATGAATTGGCAAAAGCCTTCAGCTCGCTCTTTTTCTCTTCGGGCACAGAAACGCGGGCGATATAATCGTCGCACTTCGCAAAAAGTGACTCTATGCGCTGTTCACATATTTCCCTGACACCCAGAGTATTGTACATATTTGTAAAGAAAGCGACCTTTTCAGCAGCATCGAATTCCTCTTTTGCCATCCACTCCTTCATCTGCGCCAACTGCTCGGGAGAAGCCAGGTTCATGGCTGTTATAAGAAGGAATGTCTTTTTATTGCAACAGATATCTCCGCCTATCTTTTTTCCGAAAAGCTTTTCATCGGCATATACATCGAGAAGGTCATCCTGTAACTGGAAGGCAACTCCCATAGTCTCGCCGTATGCATAAAGGTTTTCAAGATCCTCGGCCGGGGCTCCGGCAAGCATGCCTCCAAGTTTCAACGATGCCGCAAGAAGAACCGAAGTCTTGAGGCGTATCATTTCCAGGTACTCCTCCTCCTTTACATCGTCGCGGTTCTCAAAGCCGAGGTCATACTGCTGACCGTCACCTATCTCCTTTGCCGTTTCGGTGAACAGCGCAAGCATTGCAGGAAGTTTGTCGGCAGGTACATGGGCAAAGAACTCATAGGCAAGCACCAGCATTGTGTCGCCCGACAGGATTGCTGCAGTATCGCCCCATTTGGCACACACGGTAGGCTTGCCACGGCGTATCGATGCCCTGTCCATCACATCGTCGTGGATGAGGGTGTAGTTGTGGTAGGTCTCCATGGCTACTGCCGGATAGAGTGCCTCCTTTACACACTCCTTATATAAATTGTATGCCATGAGGAAGAGAACCGGACGCACACGTTTGCCGCTCTGCGACAATGTATATCTGATGGGGGCATACAACTCCCGTGGCTCTCTCTCGAACTCGAGTTTATCAATAAACTCATTTACCAAGTCTCTTGTTTCAATCCAGCTATACATATAAGATAATATTTAGTCAAAAAAAAGAGGCTGCAACGCAGCCTCTTTTTTGGTGATTTATCGATTACTGCAAACGGAATACTACCGGCAATACGAAGTACACACGAACAGCCTTACCGCTCTGACGACCCGGCGACCATTTTGGCATTCCGCTTACCACACGGACAGCCTCTTTGTCGAGGTAGATATCACCCGAGCTCTTCATAACCTCGGCACCTTGGATAGAACCGTCGGTGTTTACGACGAAACGGATGAGGGCACGACCCTGCGAGTTGTTGTCGCGGGAGATACGTGGGTAGTTGATATTCTCCTGAAGATACTTCATAAGAGCCTTCATACCACCGGGGAACTCCGGCTGTTGCTCTACTACCTGGAACACAGTCTCCTCTTCAATAACCTCTTCTACAACAAGGTTTGCGTTATCGGTAACCTCAACGACATCACCCTGCTCCTCGATTGATACAAGGTCGCTCTCTTCGATTTCAGCCTCATCTTCTACAATTTCGAGAATATCCACGATTTTCTTTGCTTCGGGAGGAGGAGGAACCACCTTTTTCTCGGGTATTGTAAAAGGCACCATAATTTCAATAGGAATATCAAGGTTAGCCTGCTGCGCAGCCTTCTTCTTCTTTTCCTTTGGTTCGAAACTTGTCCACTCAATTACTGCATAAGTAGTTGCAAGCACTGTAACACAGCCTATCAGAAGCCATAGAAACCTGTGTTGTTCCAAGTTCGCCTTGTTGCTCTTCTTAACCTCGAGCAAGCCATCAGCCTGTTGATTTTTCTCTGTATTCATTATCGTAATTATTATTGTTTGTATTCTCTTCGCTCTTTCAATCTTCCTTAAAA
>JAUNQV010000003.1:15191-48013 GCA_030535995.1 Bacteroidales bacterium | reverse complement strand
TTATTATTGTTTCCTTTTATTGGATATATCTGTACACACCGGCTCCGATGATAAACCTTGTAAAAAGCGTACCTTTGGGCACAGATACAGTTACACATATCTCATGCAAAAATAAACAATATTTTTCAATACACACGATTAAATGCAATCTTTTTTTTATTTTAAAAAGATTTTCTTTACCCGGCGTAACATAAAACAATTTTTCATACGTTATTATTTATACCGCCTGTTATACTAATTTAATGGTGGCAGCGGTATAAATAATGAAAAAAATGAGTATCTTCGCACTGCAATCAAGCACTGCTTGCAAAGCTAAACAAAATATCAGGAACGTGAAATTAAATAGTATCATTTTTTGTTTTTTACTTGCATTTCCCCTATTTGCAACCGCCCAAGGCGGAGAGAATGCATTCAACATTCTCCGCTTGCCTGCTTCGGCCCATTCAGCAGCACTTGGCGGCGACAACATTTCACTAATAGACGATGACATCACACTATCGGCAAGCAACCCGGCACTGCTTATAAACACAAGCGACAGAACGCTTAACTTCAGTTACATGAGTTACATGAGCGACAGCAAGATTGCCGGTGCCGCCTTCAACAAGGTATTCGGTGAGCGCTCGGCCGGTGCAATAGCCGTGCGATATGTCGATTACGGCGAGTTCGAGGGGTATACCGAGGACAATTTCTACACAGGAACATTTTCGGCCAAGGACATTGAAATTGCAACCACATACAGCTACCTGCTCAGCGAAATGTGGAGCGGCGGTGTTTCGGGCAAGGTGATTTATTCTAAATATGAGAGCATGAGCGCCGTTGCACTGGGTGTTGACCTTGGACTAAACTACTACAACCCGGAGAGCGAACTCTCAATATCTTTTGTCCTGAAAAACCTTGGCGGGCAGGTTAAAGCCTTTGAAGAGAAATATGAACGCATGCCGTTCGACATTCAGGCCGGAATAACCAAGCGCCTCTCACACGCCCCGATACGTATTTCGGCAACCCTCACCAACCTGCACAAGTGGAGCAAGGACGATTTCTACAATGCCGACGGCAGCGAAGACAGTTTTGGTACCATACTGATGAAACATCTCACACTCGGAGCCGACTTGTTGATTGGAGAGAACTTCTACCTGTCGGCAGGCTATAACAGCCGCATGGGTGATGAACTCTCTACAAGCGGCAACAAATGGGATGGTTTCAGTTTCGGTGCCGGATTGCATATAAATAAGGTAAAGCTCAATGCATCGTACAGCAAGCTGCACGTATCCTCGTCGTCACTGCTGTTCAATATATCATATACACTTTGAACATGACATTTTTTTAAGTAAATTCACACACCGGAAACACACAATATATATATTATCATGAAAAAGATAGTAATAGCAATAGACGGATTTTCTTCATGTGGCAAAAGCACAATGGCAAAAGCCCTTGCACGCAACATCGGTTACCTCTATTTCGACAGCGGGGCAATGTACCGCGCAGTAGCCCTGTACTGCATGCAGAACAACCTTATAAACGGCAACGAGATTGATGCCGAAGCCCTGCGCAAGGTCATTGACAAGATTGATATAACATTCCAGGCCGACCCCGAGACAAAGAACTCAATTACCTTCCTGAACGGGGTAAACGTGGAGCATGAGATACGTTCGCTTGAAGTTTCGCGTTTTGTAAGCCAGGTTGCAGCAATAGACTTCGTGCGTAGCGAAATGGTAGACCGCCAGCGCCGCATGGGAGAGGCAAAAGGCATTGTGATGGATGGGCGCGACATAGGAACAACCGTGTTCCCGCAAGCCGAGATGAAGGTTTTTGTAACCGCCTCGGCCGAGGTTCGTGCACAGCGCCGCTATGACGAGCTGACAGCCCGCGGCGACAATGCGAACTTCCAGGAAATTCTTGACAATGTGCTTGAACGTGACCATATTGACCAGACACGCGAAGTGAGCCCGTTGAGAAAGGCCGATGATGCTCTGCTCCTCGACAACAGCAACATGACACGCGAAGAGCAGATGGAGTGGCTAATTGAGGTATTCAAAAAACTTACAGCAGAATGTTGAACATAGAGATAGATGAACATTCAGGCTTTTGCTTCGGCGTTACGACAGCCATCAAGAAAGCCGAGGAGGAGTTGCAGAACAGCGGTACCCTCTACTGTTTGGGCGACATCGTACACAACAGCATAGAGTGCGACCGCTTGAAACGCATGGGCCTTGTAACGATTGACCATGAGACATTCCGTGGGCTGCATAACGCCAAGGTGCTCCTGCGCGCCCATGGTGAGCCTCCCGAAACATACGAGACAGCCAAGAAGAACAACCTTGAACTGATAGATGCCACATGCCCCGTGGTGCTGAAACTGCAGCAACGTATAAAACAGAAATGGCACGACACCGAGGGAGAAGAGAGGCAGATAATTATTCATGGACAAGCCGGGCACGCCGAAGTTCTCGGCCTTGTGGGGCAGACCCACGGCGAGGCTATAGTGATTGAGAACTCATCACAGCTCGACCGCATTTCGAAAGACAAAAACACATATATCTACTCCCAGACTACAAAATCGCTCGAAGGCTACAAGCAGATAGTAGGAGCCATAAAGAATATTGTAGAGCCGGGCAAGCAGTGCGAATCTTTCAACACTGTTTGCGGGCAGGTGGGCAACCGCATGAACGGCATCGGCGAATTTGCAAAATCACACGAACTCATATTTTTCGTCTGCGGCAGCAAGAGTTCAAACGGCAAAATACTCTACAATGAGTGCAAGAAGATGAACCCGAATGCCTACCGGATAGAGGGGCCGGAGGATATTGACCTTTCACTGACCGACAATGTAAAGTCGATAGGCATCTGCGGAGCCACCTCAACACCCAAATGGCTCATGGAGAACTGTAAACAGGCTATTATAAACTACCATAACAATAAATGAGATGAAAAACAAACTTCGTTGCGTGGGTGTACTCACATCAGGCGGTGATGCACCCGGAATGAACGCTGCAATACGCGCCGTGACCCGTGCCTGCATATTCCACGGCATTACTGTAAAAGCCATATACCGTGGTTTCAAAGGACTCATTACAGGTGAGATAAAAGAGTTCAAGACAGAGAATGTAAGTAACATCATCCAGCGTGGCGGAACAATTCTGAAGACAAGCCGTTGCGATGAGTTCAAGACAGAGGAAGGACGTGCAAAAGCATACGAAACCCTGCAGAAAGAGGGTATAGATGCACTTGTAGTTGTAGGCGGCGACGGTTCCATAACCGGCGCATACAACCTTGCACGCGAGTACGATATTCCCTGTATTGCCCTACCCGGAACAATCGACAACGACCTCTACGGTACCGACACCACTATAGGCTACGATACAGCGCTCAACACCATTATGGAGTGTGTCGACAAGATACGCGACACAGCATCTTCACACGAGCGTCTATTCATAGTAGAGGTAATGGGACGCGATGCCGGTTTTCTTGCGCTCAACGGAACAATTGCCACCGGTGCCGAGGCATGTGTGCTCCCCGAGATTGACCCCGAGTTCGAGCGTATAAACCAATTCATTGCCAACGGCCTGCGCCGTACAAAGAGCAGCAGCATCGTTCTCTTTGCCGAAGGCCGCGAAAAGGACTACAACATCATGGAGGTTGCCGAGGGCATGCGCCAGCGCTTCCCCGAGCTCGATGTACGTGTTTCAATCCTCGGCTACCTGCAACGTGGCGGAAGCCCCACAGCCAACGACCGCATTCTTGCAAGCCGCTTGGGTGTTGCTGCTATTGATGCACTGCTCGAAGGCCAACGTAATGTAATGATAGGATTGAGAAACAACGAGATTGTCTACATTCCTTTCACCAAAGCCATAAAGGATGACAAACCCATCGACAAGGAGACAGTACGCGCACAGGAGATACTTGCATCATAAACTGATGGCATACAATATATTGATAAAGGACAAAGCACGTGCTTTGTCCTTTATCAATATATAACCACATCCATCTTCACATCATGCTCCTCAACCGGCAGACTCTCCACAAGCTGCACCGGGTAGCACACACCTATCTTCAAAGCCCTGAAACCCTCTTGCGACAGATACTTGTCATAAAAGCCTTTTCCACGCCCCATGCGGGCACCGTCGGCAGTAAAAGCCACACCGGGAACAACCATTGCATCTATTTCCCAAGGCTCAATAAGCCCGGTACCTTCGGGCTCCATAATTCCGAAGGAACCAAGGGAAACAGAGCCGCTGGTGTAACTGTAGAACTGCATTATATCACCCTCTACGCGAGGCAACACCACCAACAAGTTTTTTGAAAGTTCCTCTATGAGGGGAGCTATGGAAGGCTCGTCGGGAAGCGGAGAGAAAAGTGCCACAACCCTTGCCCCACAGACAGCCAGATGTTCCTTTACACTACGGCATATATTCAGCGAAGAGAGTCTCTTCTCATCTTCAGGCATTTCTTTTAGTGCCGCACGGACAACACGCCGTAGCAGGGTCTTATCACTCGTTACCATTTCTCGATTTATCAAAGAATTCCATAACCTTTGCTGCTGCAGCAAAAGAGGTTATCTTTCCCGAGAGCAACAACTGCTCGTAGTGCGACAGCACATCCTCCACTCCGGGAGCATTATAGAAACGCATTTTCAACTGCTCCTCGATACTCTCGTACATCCAATATTTATGCTGGCTGTGGCGACGCTCAGCGAAACAGCCGCTTGCTTTTACATTTTCTATGTAACTGTTTATCATGTTCCACACCTCGGCAATTCCAATATCGAAGAAACCCGAATATGTGAGCACCTGCGGACGCATTCCGCTTTGCGGCATGGGGAAGAGTTGCAAAGCATTCCTGTAGTGCACAGCGGCACGACGGGCATCTTCTATGTTATCTCCATCGGCTTTGTTTATTACAATGCCGTCGGCCATCTCCATTATTCCGCGTTTAATTCCTTGCAGTTCGTCACCGGCACCGGCTATCTGTATAAGCAAGAAGAAATCGACCATCGAATATACCGCTGTCTCGCTCTGCCCCACTCCCACAGTCTCCACAAAGACCGTATCGTAGCCGGCAGCCTCGCACAACACAATGGTTTCGCGTGTCTTGCGCGCAACGCCGCCTAAAGAGCCGGCCGAAGCACTGGGGCGGATAAATGCACGCGGATGAGCCGAGAGGCGCTCCATTCTTGTCTTGTCACCCAGGATACTGCCCTTGCTCTTTTCACTGCTCGGATCAACGGCAAGCACCGCAAGCTTTCCGTTGCTGCTTGAGAGCAGGTGCATGCCAAAGGCATCGATGGAGGTACTTTTCCCGGCACCGGGAACACCTGTTATTCCCACACGTACCGAATTACCCGAATATGGCAGACAACGCTCGACAACCTCCTGCGCTATTGCCCTATGCTCGGGCAGAAGGCTTTCTACCAGAGTTACCGCACGGCTGAGCACCGTTACATCGCCCCGCAGGATACCCTCGACATAATCATTGACCGACAGCACCGCAGCACGTTTTCTTCGCATGAAGGAGAGATAAGGGTTCACCACCCCCATTGCCTCTACACCACTGTTCACCTTGAGCCCTTTATAAGCCTTGTCATTTTCGGGATGTTCCATAAAACACTGTTCTTTATAGTGCGAAGATAGCAAAAATAACCATAAACAAAACAGAGCCACGGTAAAAACCATGGCTCTGCCCAGTTATAATTGCAATAATTACTTGCTCATTGCAAAGCTGTTGCTCATGTACTGGCGCGCAATGTCCATACCCTCTGCATCGAGAGTGATATCCATAACCTCACCGCCTGCAAGATAGAGCTGTGCGTTGTTCTCGTCAACGAGTTTCACGAGTTTTGTTGTCTGATTGTTGTACTCTGCACTCCAAACGCGCTCGTCGTTGTCGAATACGAGGTTCATTGAAGTTTCGCCGTTAGAGAGTTTATAACCATTCTCAAGCGCTGTAATTTCAACATTCTCACCCTCGCTGTTCTTTACAATCTTTGTCTCGCCCTGCTCCATAACAAGGTTGTTGCCGGTCCAGAACTCGATAGAGTTAAGAACAAGACCATCGACAAACATTGCAATCTCATAAACAGGAACAATATGAAGAGCAATAAAGATTACCTCGTTTACCCATTTGCTGCTAACTCCCTCGTTCCAATCCTTGATGTTGTTTGTCAAACGGAAAGAACCGATACAAGAAGAAAGAATAATAGTTGCAGAAAGCAACAACGCTGAAAGTTTAAAGTACTTTTTCATAGTTATAACTTTATTTGTTAATAATACGGTTTCGCAAGCCCGAGAAAAACTGTTGCAATTGTTTTTCATAGAAACAAAACGGTTTTTAGTTCATCAGCACCTACGTCAACGCAAATATACCATTTTTTTAATATAAAAAATATTTTATCGCCATATTTTTATAAAAAATGACAAAAAGCAAAGAATTCAGGCAAAAGAACTTTAAAATTAACACAACAAGAGAGAGATGAATGAGATTAAAATAATGCGCAGTTTGCACAAATTTCCGTTCCGGGCAGATGGTTTTTAGAAAAAATACAATTACATTTGCAGCAGATTTCAAAAACGGGGTGCCTTAACATTATGGGCTGAGATCATACCCAAGAACCTGATCCGGGTAATGCCGGCGTAGGAATAGAAACGGAAAACGAAGAACGGAGAACGAAAAGCCGGCTCGACAAGAGCAAAACAGAAAACACTCTTTCACTTTTCAGCTTTCAACTTACAGTTTTCAGTTTTCAACTTAAGAAAATCCCCATTTTCTGTTTAACAACGGAGCCTGGCGGATTTTATTTTTTGCACCATGCTCCCCAAAAAAATTGGAAACTGCAATGAAGAAGAGAACATTGCTCGGCTGCCTGCTTGCAGCAGCCGCCCCCTCCTTGCTCTGCGCACAGGAGGAAGTGAGTGACAGCCTGCACACCTTGCAGGAAGTGGAAATAATGTCGATACGCGCAACGGCGACAACACCGGTAGCCTACACAAACATAGGCCGCGAGGAGATTGGGCGACACAACACAGGCATTGACCTGCCCTACCTTGTGTCGATGACCCCGAGCGCTGTCGCAACGAGTGATGCCGGCACAGGTATTGGATACACAAGCCTGCGGATACGCGGAACAGACGGCACACGCATTAACGTAACGGCCAACGGAATACCGGTGAACGATGCCGAGAGCCACAATGTATTCTGGGTGAACATGCCCGACCTTGCCTCATCTATTAAAGATATTCAGATTCAGCGCGGGGCAGGAACCTCGACCAATGGCGCCGGTGCCTTCGGGGCAAGCATAAACATGCAGACAGGAGAGTTCAACACACAGCCTTATGCCTCTTTCAGCAGCTCGGCAGGCTCATTCGGCACACACAAAGAGACACTGCGCGCCGGAAGCGGAATAATCTCCGGCCATTGGGCTGTTGATATAAGACTATCAAATATAGGCAGCGACGGCTACATTGAGCGTGCCTCCGGCAAACTGCAATCGTACTACCTGCAAGGTGCCTACTACAATGGGAACACAAGCATAAGATTGATAACCTTTGCCGGCGAGGAGGAGACATACCATGCATGGAACTACGCAAGCAAAGAGGAGATGAAACTTTACGGCCGACGCTACAACAGTTGTGGCTACATGTACACCGATGCCGATGGTAAAGACCATTACTACGACGACCAGACCGACAACTATGTTCAGAAGAACTATCACCTGCTCATCGACCACCATTTCAGCAATACCTGGAACATGAACATCGGCCTGCACTACACCAAAGGCGACGGATACTACAGGGAGTACAAAGGAGGCAGAAAACTTGTGGAGTATGCCCTGCAGCCGTTTACAATAAACGGCAATGAGGTGAAGAAGAGCGACCTGATACGCAAGAAAGCTATGGACAACCATTTCGGCGGAGCGGTATTCTCACTCAACTACAAGAGCGAGAGGCTGAACGCATCGCTGGGCGGAGCGGCAAACCGCTACTTCGGCAAGCATTTCGGGCATGTACTGTGGGTAAAGGAGTACACAGGCGACCTGCTCCCCAACCATGAGTATTACCGCAACAACGGAGCCAAGAACGATGCCAACATCTACATCAAGGGCGACTACCGCGTAACAGACAACCTAAACCTCTATGCCGACCTGCAATACCGCCACATATCATATAAGATAAATGGATGCAACGACAAATGGAATGATGCCGAAGGTGCCCTGCAGAGACTTGCCATAGACGAGACATTCGACTTCTTCAACCCCAAGGCGGGACTCTCGTGGCAGATTGACAGGAAGAACCGCCTTTTTGCCTCGGTGAGCGTAGCCCACAAGGAACCCACCCGCAACAACTACACCGACGGCAAACTCCATGAGCGCCCCACAGCCGAAAGGCTCACCGATTATGAACTTGGCTACACTTTCGGCAACCGTTGGTTGCAGGCAGGTGCAAACATCTATTTCATGGACTATAAAGACCAGCTTGTGCTCACAGGCGAGCTCAACGAGATTGGTGAGCCGCTTGCAGCCAATATTCCGCGCAGCTACCGCGCCGGCATTGAGCTTATGGCAGGAGTGTCACTCCCCTGCGGCCTGCGTTGGAACGCAAACGCAACCTTCAGCCGCAACCGCATCAAGGAGTTCACCGAGGTTCTTTACGACGACGACACTTACGAGCGTTGGGAGATTAAGCACCGCGACACACGCCTTGCATTTTCGCCCGATATTATTTTAAACAACGCCATAGGTTACCGTTTCAAGGGCATTGACATTGAACTGCAGACCCAATACACAGGCAAGCAGTACATGAGCAACAGCGGAGAGGAGGAACACCGCCTCGATGCCTACTTCGTGAGCAACCTGCGCGTCGCATACACATTCAGGCTGCCCCACATAAAAAGCATCACCGTCGGTGCCACTATATACAACCTCTTCGACGAAGAGTATGAGAATAACGGTTATGCCGGCAGCGGTTACTACACCGATGCCGACGGCACACGCCACCGCTACAACTACGCAGGCTATGCCGCCCAGGCCGGCATAAATGCCATAGGACACGTGAGTATTGAACTGTAATTTGAATGAGATTTTTAGGCCATGCTTGAAATTTTGGGAGTAATAACAGGAGTAATCTATCTGTGGCTCGAATACCGGGCAAGCATATATCTGTGGATAACCGGCATAATAATGCCTGCTATATACATATTCGTGTATTACGATGCCGGGCTTTATGCCGATTTCGGTATAAACATCTACTATCTGCTCATAGCCCTCTACGGATGGTTCGTGTGGAAGACAGGCTTTACACTATTCGGCGAGAAGGGAACCACAGAGCAGGAACTGCCCATCAGCTACACCCCACGCAGTACATGGCTTTGGGTTACAGCCGCATATATTATCGCCCAACTGTTCATCGCATGGCTACTGATAAACTACACCGACAGCACCGTACCCTGGGCCGACTCTTTCACAACCGCATTGAGCATTGTAGGAATGTGGATGCTCGCGCGCAAGTATATTGAGCAGTGGTGGGTATGGTGCATAGTCGATGTAGCCAGCAGTGCCCTATATATATATAAAGGACTTAATTTTACAGCCATACTCTATGCCGTTTACGCCATAATCTCTATCTTTGGCTATTACAAATGGAAAAGAATGATGAACAATGATTGATATTTCCAATATAGAGTTCGAGGCCGCAGTGCTTGCCGGAGGCGACTACCCCACAGCTCCGCAGCCGCTTGAGGTGCTGCAAAGCGCACCATACATAGTGTGTTGCGACGGTGCTGCCGACCGTTACATTGCCACCGGACACGTGCCCCATGCCATTGTGGGCGACGGCGACTCCATAAGTGCCTACAACCGCGCAAAATACACCCACCTGCTGCACATAGTCGCAGAGCAGGAGACAAACGACCAGACAAAAGCCGTGCGCTTTCTGCTGGAGCAAGGTAAAAGACGCATTGCCATTGTAGGTGCTACCGGCCGCCGCGAAGACCACACGATAGGCAATATAAGCCTGCTCATTGAATATGCCCGTGCAGGGGCCCGGGTGTGTTCTTTCACCGACCACGGTGTGTTCATCCCCTGCAACGGCGACACCACACTAAAGTGCCGCAAGGGGCAACAGGTTTCAATCTTCTCAATCACAGCCAAGGGAATGAGCGCCGAAGGGCTGCTCTACCCCATCTACGACTTCACCAACTGGTGGCAAGGCACCCTCAACGAGTGCACCGGCGAGCAGTTCACCATACACGCCCAAGGAGAATATTTACTTTTCGTGAACTATTGAACGAAAAGTAAATATCGACAATATGCGTAGCGACAGGTCACGCGAAGAATGGATGAAATGGAACAATCCATAATTCTGTGTAAATAGGGAGGCCTGGTCATGACCAGGCCTCCCTATTTTATAGAAGATGTATTATTGCATTACTTCACAAGCACTTTTTTCCCGTTAATGATATATATTCCCTTTGCAGGATTCTCAACCTTGCGCCCTTGCAGGTCGTAAGCACCTTTCACATTTCCGTTTTCACCTTTCACCTCACCGATGCCAGTCGTAGTGTCCACCACATCAATGCGGAAAAGGTTGCTGTAGTTGGCACTATAGCCTTCGCCATTGCCCCATGCATCGAAAGTTCCTGCTGCAAGCAGAATAAGTGCTCCGTCGGTTGTTCCGTTGCTTCGCTTGCCTACAAGGTAATATGTATCGCTTACACTACCGTTATTTATGCTCCAGTCGCAATATGTGGCATTGTAGGTATCGAGGGTACCGGCATTGTTGTTGTAACCGTAGTTGTCACCGGCACGCCATATCATGTATCGCTGTGCCTTTTCATTAAAAAAACTGTATTTGCCGCTTGCCTCCTTCTTGCACTTGAACTGCGCTGCTTCGCCTACAACATCGGCAGCTGTTGTAGCAATATCGAGTTGGTTGTTTTCGTTGACATAAAGGATATACTCTGTTCCGTTCTGCTGCACGTTGGTGAATGTAACCACTTTGCCATCCCACTTGTCGGCAGGAACGAGAAGTGCATTTATTGCGTCAATCTCGGCTGTTGTGGGGTTCTCGCCAAGAGCTTCGACAGCAGCTGTTGCCTTCTGTTTCTGCTCTTCGGGAAGTTCAATATCGGCAAGCAACGCGGTGAAGTACTCCTTTACGAATGCTCCACGGTTTACATCGCGTTTAAGGCTGTATGCACCACCTGTTATCTGCTCGATTTCGTATGCAACATAAATGTTGTCGAAGCCGTCGTAGTTATGCTCACCGGCACCTGTGGGGAAGCTTGTAGAGACAGGATTGGGCACCTTCTTGAAGAATGTAAGTGTCTCTTCGTATATGAAGCCTACTCTGCCGTCGGCCTGAAGATCCATAGAGCTGTATGCCGATGCGGTGTTGCTCACCTGATAGAAGCCGTTCCAGTCGATTGCAAAATTGGCAACTGTGTTGAGGTCGCTGGCATCGGTGAGTTCCTTGTAGAAGATACCCACATTGGTGCGGCCACCGCCTGTGGGGAGCGACTGCAGGGCAAGATACATCTCTTTCTTGTCGCTGTTGCGCTGTACGGGAACCACGAGTATCTCGCCATTGGTGGAGTTACCGCCGGGAGTGAGGCCCGAGCCTGCAAATGTACTCTTCACACTGCTGCTCCAACTACCCTCGCCGGTCTTTGTATTGCTATATGTATATATGTTGTATATACGGCCACCGCCTACACGGCTTGAGAGTATTACACGGCCGTCGGGCAACTCTTCGCACTTGGGCTCATCACCGCCGGGAGCAGGAAGGGCCGATGCACCGCCAAGGGCATGCCATGTACGGCCGAAGTCGTCGGAGTAGACAACACGGTTGCCGTTAGGACGTGCACACATGGCTGCATACAGGCGGTAATACTTGTCCTTCTTTACTATACGGCTCTGGAAGATTTTACCGCCGCCCACAAAGGCTGCCTGGATTGGATTGCCGGCATCGAAGAGGCTGTAGATTTGCTCGGTGACATTCACCGGAGCCTTCCATGTATTGCCGTTGTCCTCGCTGTGTATTGTTGCAATGAGGTTAGGATTCTGACGTGTTGTATTGCCGTTGCCATATACTGTACAGCCGGCAACAGCTATTATAAGCACTTCATTGCTTGTGCGGTCGGCAACGACCGCCGGGTCACCGAAAGCTGTATCGAAATAGTTCTCAGTGGCCGATGTAATACCTGTACCGACTGCTACTTCCGCTATTTCGCTCCAGGTCTCACCGTTATCGTCACTTGTACGGCAAACGACATCGACCTGACCGAAGCCGGGGTCGGTACCGCACACAAGGCGAGCCGCTGTTGCTATAAGACGTCCGTTGCTTGCAGTGGTGATGCCGGGAATGCGGTATGGAGGAACTGTTCCGTCGCCCTTGCTGGTGTTGAAAAGATCCTGCTTTACAGGAGCCGGGGCTGCGTCGATATCGGTAACCTTAATGGTGTTGCCCTCTACTGTAACAGAAGCACCTTTAAGGACATTGCCCAACATCGATACCGACAACTGTTCTGCTGTAATTGGTGTTGCTGTAATGAAGAAGCCGCCATCGAAAGCCTTCTCACCTGTTGTATTGTATGTCACATATACATCGGCATTATCCTCAACAGAGATGTTATAGACGCTCATACCCTCCATATCCACACGCTCGAAACGCCAGTTATTGTCGTCGGCACCGGCACCGCCGGTTGCCCAAGTAGTAAGGAAGTCGGCTCCGCCTACTTTGAAATTTGCACTACCGTTGGAACAGTTGAGAGCCTCGTTAAAATAGTAATAACGCAACTCACCTATATCGTGTGTAGAGCCCACTGTGAGCTCGGTAAATGAACCTAGGATTGAGCCGCCCCAACTTGCACCTGCCACAATGGGATTGCCGTCGCCGTTCCGTACACCGAGTTTGTTGTTCTCCTTTACCTCGACATACCATATTCCGTTATTGGTATTGACCATTGAGTTGGTCTGGAGGGTAAACTTCAGATTATTGCCCGAAAGGAAAGCATCGTTATAAAGGTGCTCGGCACGTGATGTAGCCTTGCTGACAATGTGATAATAACCGGTTGTGACATCCTCGGCAACAGGGACATCGACCTCAAGGCCGTTAAGGAAATCTTCGAGGTCATTCACAGCCTCTGCGCAATTCTCGCCTGAAATGTTTGCTGTAAATCGCGCCAACAAAGCATTAAGGAGTGCAAGTTTCTTGGCATCACCGGCATACTCCTCGCGCAGGATGTGTATTTTTTCGTACTGGTGTATACCCTCGATAAGACGCTCGAAGCGCACACTTGAACGATTGCCGGGATAGTAGCAGTATGTGTCACCTGAGCCGAACTTGCGGAAACGGCTGTCGGTGAGCGGATGCTCATCCCAGTTTATCCATGCCCAATGCAGATAACCGTCGAGGTTCATCTTTGCCGCATAGATGGGGAGTGATGCAGCCTCGGCAGGATAGGAGTTGCTGTAGATATTGGGTTCGCTGTTGGCACAGCTTGTGTAGAATGTGCTTATCATGCCCTTTGCCTTGCGGCTTGCAAGCTGCTCGGCGGTAAAGAGGTGTTCCTGCCCCAGCTGGACACAGAAATCCTGAAGTTTGTCGCAAAGCGACGAGTGGTAGTTACCGGCAAGAGCCATCTTGAAACCGAGGCCATTGGCAATATTGTATGCGTTGAGCATATCACTCTCGGCACGCTCGTCCATAGCAATATTTGTCTTTTCAAACCACCCTTTCTCCTTCAAGTGAGCCTTGAAGGCTGTGAGGAAACTTGTCCACAGCTCTTTATACTCGGCTGCACTTGTCGATGTTATAATATAGTTGTAGCTACCCAAAGCCTCATCGTAGTAACGGAAGCTCATATCCCAAGGAACCATACTGAAACAGTTGATTTGCTTGTCGATGCCATACTCGGCACAAAGCTCCACATACTTGTCGAAGACTGTATAGTCATACGCCCAAGAGCCGTCGCTCTTCTTTATTGTCTCTACCATAGGATCGAAGAGGTCGTGTGTCTGCTCACCCCAAGGCTCATAGAACATTATTGCCGAAACAGTGCGCTGACCGGCACGGCCAAGAGCAGCAAGATAGGGGCGGAGAGCATCGAAATGCTCGTCGCTCCAACGCTCTACACCATAATAACGGCTGACAGCATAGGGCTGCTGCCAGAAATCGAGGTGGAATTTCTGATTGGCAACGGTAGGCAATGAACGGCTGTTCACATTGATGTTGAGAGCAAGGGATTTTACCACTTCGCCTTTATCATTGACAATTTCAAGAGCTGTCGTGTACTCTCCGGCCTCAATATCGCGCGGAATTTCGAGTGTACACCACACCGGGCGTGTTTCCATTGCAGGAACTGCATGTGGCTTATCCTGGTCGATGACATCTGCCACAAGCCACTGCTCCAAATCCATAGGATGGTTTCCACAATATACATAGTCGTCGGTAATGACATAGTTTACAAAACGGGCATCACCTCCATTGATACCTGTTGCCGCGCCACCTTTCTGCCATTCAGTCATGCGTACACTCAACGTACCCTGATCGCTCTTGCTGAAGAGAAGAGCCTGAATATTGGCACGTTCGCCCTTCCATGCATGGATTGTAGCCGCATCTTTCTGTGTTACCTGCGGTACTTTGTGAAGTGAATAATGCACATCGCGCGAAGCCCATGTGGCATTCAAGCCGTCGGCGACAGCACTCCATTCAGCCTCATCGGGGGCTGTACCCACACGCGGCTCGGTATATTCATCTATGGGATAGGTAACCTTCTCGGCCACTCCATTGATTTTAAGCGTAATATCAATGATTGAAGCACCGTCGCTGATGAAATTGGCATAGGAGCCCGAGGGGTCGATGCTGTTCCACTGCACAGCATAGCGCATGCGATAGGTAGAGCCATCCTCAAGCCCTTCGGGAACCACGAAAGAGCCGGGAGCAAGAACATTACCGTTGTTCTGGTATATACCGGCACTGTTCCATCCTGTATTGCCTGTCGTATTCTTGCCATAAAGCGACCAGCACATGAGTTCATTGTCGGCGCCTTTAATATAAGGGCCGTCACCTATGAGGTTTACATCGAACTGCTTGTTGTTGTTCCAGTCGACATATACATAGCCGTGCATATGGCCGCCGTTGATTGTTATGAGAGGGGTTACTGTTTCGCCGCTTTTTACCTCGAAGACTGTTGAGGTCTTGTCGAAGTAGGCTGCACAGCCCGGTGCCGAAGCAATATCCTCAAGCAGTTGTTTCGTACTCTGTGTACCCTCTATTCCCACGCTCTTCGGGTAGTGTGTGGTATGGGTGACATTCTCATCTGCACCATGGACAACATAGTAATTCTCCTGTGCATTTACGTTCGCTCCGAGCAACAGCCCCAGCAGAAACAGGGGAAAAAGTGATTTCAGTTTCATAATATATAGTTGATTTATAATTTATTCAAAAAAATAGTATAGGCAACAAATATAATCAAGTATGTAAACAATAACAAATGTTTTATAAATTTTATGTAAATGGGGCTGCCGAAACCAACTTCAAAAGTTCACCGCTTACAGGGTGAGAAAATTCGAGCCCGGAGGCATGCAGCATGAGCCTTCCGGCAGAGACTCCGTAAAGCGCATCGCCTACGATGGGACAATCGAGCCCCTCCTTGCATGCCGAATGAACACGCAATTGGTGGGTGCGGCCGGTGAGAGGTTCAAACTGCACAACAGCGCACTCCTTGTCATTGAGAAGCATGGTTCCGAGCTGCTCAAAACAGGTAACAGCCTCTTTTCCATGCTCATAGTCGACCTTTTGACGCGGGCGGTTATCATAATCGGCTGCAAGCGGAATATTTATGGTGCCTTTATGCACCGATGGTACTCCGTCGAGCAAGGCCATATATTTTTTCCTAATCCCACGCATGGCGAACATTCCTTGCATAGCCTTGTAAACCTCCATTGACTTTGCTGCCACAAGCAGCCCGGATGTTGCCATATCGAGCCTGTGCACGACATACAGTTCATTGCTTTTAAGATACTCTTCGCGCAGCCACTGCTGTACCGACATTCCGCCCACTACTCCCGGCACCGACAGCACACCCGATGGCTTGTCGACAACAACTATATGCTCATCTTCATACACAACATCGATGGATGAAATATCGCCGCCCCTTTCAAGAGCATTCTCCTCTACGTCAAGTCCTTGGAGCATAAAGCTCAGGATTGGCTCACACTTGCTTTTGCATGAACCGTAGAAACAGCCGTCGCGACGCACTTCACCCGCAGGTGAATCGCCCACCCAAAATTCGGCCATTGCCAATGGAGTGTAACGATGCCTATAGGCATACTGAAGTAATTTAGGAGCTGCGCACTCGCCCGAACCGCCCGGAGGTATTATTCCCGAATGGGCCGCAAAAATATCGAGCAGGGTTTTCTCTTCACCCGCACCGTTAAGAACCGCATACTGCGAAAAGAGCCACCGTTGCAACTCCGCAGAACGCCTCTTACGCTCCTCTTTCATCGCATTAATCTGCGCCTTTAATGGTTTCAGGAGCTCATCTACACAGGCTATTTCCTGCCGCCATCTTGCAGTTGCACGTTTAAGTTCGGCCTTCTGGAACTGGCTCTCGCGCACAAGCGCTTCAAGCTCGGACGGAGATAGCGTTCCTGTGGCACGCAGGCTGCTGCGCCGCAACTTGCTCTTGCGCATATTTTCGCGCATATCAGACAGTTCCTGCTCCATAGATTGTTGCAAAGCCTGCACCTTTTCAACAGCAGCAGTGTACTCATTGCAATTCCCGACCTCCTTAATCCTCTCGTTCAAAATTGAAATTTCCGCCTCTTTCTGCTTGAAGTACCCCCCGGGCGACAAAAGGTCGTACACCGGAGGAACAAAGCCCTCGACCTTGTTACTGCCGCAAAGCAGCCCTGAAAAGGCCGCCAGAAAACCAAGGTAACCGGCTCTGTCGCGCACGACAAGCACACCGAACATCTTGCCCTTTCTTGCCTCCTTCTCTAAAGAGGTGTTGTCAGCCAATAGAGAGCGCACCTCATCAGCCGCAATTTCGCACAGCCTATGAGGTATATAATAGAATGGGTTATTGAACCTCAAAGGGGGTTCAATGCCCGAGATATCCTTGCTGAACCTATGCAACAACTGCATCAGTAGTTGAATTTCATATCCTTTGCAGGGTCAAAGCCTCCCTCAAACTCATTACCGCCGATTGTAACATTGGTTACACGGTCGAAGAGGAAACGGAACCTGTTCCAGTGGAACGGAGCATAATCACTGTTCACCACAACCTTGTTACCTACAAAACGGAGGCCGTCGAGAGACTTTGCATAAACGATAGGTGCATCAAAGGTCTCGAAGATATTCTCCTCTATTACAACACCCTTGCCGTTGCCGCCATGGAAATACTTTGTCTGCTCCGCAAGATTGGGAATTTCGGGATAGATGGAGATTACTGCATTTGTAAACTGGAACATATTGGTGAGAGCATTCACGAAGCGGTTCTTGCGTATTATCACTTCACGGCATGCACCGGTCTCGAACCAGCCGTTGCAATCGCCGCAGAGCAGAATAGCTGTTCCCGAGGTGTGGTCGAAGAAGTTATTCTCTACCACGGTGCGCTTCGGAGTGCTGAACAGAGCTCCACGTGCACGGTTGTTGCGTATTGTATTGCCATCGAATACCACCTCCGGAGTCCATTCGAGGTTCTCGATACCATATTTCCCGTTGGCAATATCGGCCGGCAGAGGCTTCTCGAACTTGATTTTGAACTCCTTGCAACCTGCAATTCCATCTTTGTCATACGGAACAATCTCTACTATGCGGTTGGGCTCTGTTATCTCCATTACATCGGAACGTACAAACTGAACATCATCACCTGCCCCACCCCAATAGAAGCCATAGGCCTGACCATGCATGTAACGGCCGACGAGGGTATTGTCGTCGAGCCTTTTCACTACGCGCAGGTATGTACCATGCACGTTTATGGCATCATCCATCATTCCTTCATATAGGCCGCCACGCGAGTCTATCATGCCCTTGCAGCCCGAAAAGTGAGTAGCATCGGCCTGGGTTGTAAAGAAGCGCCCGCTACCATCCTTCAATGCTACAGAGAAATTATTGAGGAGTAGATTTTCCGATGCCTGTACAAGAAGACCCATACCCTCGGCATAATGCACTGTGGTGTGCTTCAATGCGATATTCTTGCTGCAAGATACAAAAATACCGGGAGTAGGACGCGCATAAGAGCGCATTGCCACCACCGTACCCGGAACAAGGCGGGCATCGCGCCACGGAGCGCGAATAACACGAGGCTCAATTTCCTCGACATTGTGAACACCCACCCCGATGTCGCTTGTGTTGTATACAACATGTTTTGTCTTACCATCGAAAGCAATTCCCCAACCGGGTGTAAATTCCCAATTGCTGCCATAGGTCACCAACCTTCCATCGACAATCTTGTAGTTTACATATGGTGCCACACGGTATGTTATATAACCGTTTTCCGTATCATTCTCAAGAACCTCTACCTGTGTTATCTGCGGTACACGGGTATCTATGGAAACAGACTCAAGTACACAGTTCTCGCAATCAACCATGGCAACAGGCAACATGCGGCCATTCATAATAAACTCTGCTCCACCTTTCGCATTTCCACGGATAGTAAAGTTTTTCATCCCTTCGAGAACTATCGCAACCCTCTTCGGATTATCCTGGTCGTGATTGGAGATATAATACTCGCGCACCAAAGCACTGTCGGGGTAGAAATTATACTCTCCGCTCCGGAACTGCAGGATAGCGGGCTTTCCGTTTCTCTCGGCCTTAATTGTGGCTATTGCCGTTGCAATTTCTCTGGTCATATCCTCGCCTGTACCGGGAATAATTCCGAAATCACGGGCATCGTATATTTTCTGACCGAACAAATTCGCGGCAAACATAATTGCCGACAACACAAGACAGATATTTCTTCTCATAACATCTCGATTTTTCTATTTTTGCAAAGATAATGAAAATTTATTTAAGACAACCGATTATTTTAATTCTTAATAACTGAAACAAGAAAAACAGTGCGCTTGCGCCAATTTGGCATACTGTGTGAAATATTGACAAGCAAAGCATTTTGGCAACAATTTTGCACTCTTGTTGTTGGAGAGGGAATTTTTCTCTTTTTTAATACAAGGAATTAACTATTTTATCACTATCTTTGCAAGATAATGGCGGTAACTGCCGCACACAAGACTTTCAAAGAAATAAAAAATTACAACATAATGGGATTTAATGAATTTATAAGCAAACTTTTCGGCAACAAAGCAAGCCGAGACATGCGCGAGATACAGCCTTGGGTAGAAAAGGTAAAAGCCGTATACCCAACTATTTCGGCGTTGACAAATGATGAACTGCGTGCCGCATCGGCTGCGCTCAAAGAGAAGATACAGGGAACAGTAACAGGTGAACGCGCCAAGATTGCAGAGTTGAAGGCCGGTATCGAGGATATCGAGCTTGAAAAGCGCGAGGCTGTGTTCAACCAGATAGACAAACTGGAGAAAGAGGTTCTGGAGAAACTCGACAAGGCTCTTGACGAGGCTTTGCCCGAGGCCTTTGCCATTGTAAAGGACAGCGCACGCCGCTTTGCCGAGAATGGCGAGGTTGTTGTAACAGCCACCGAAAAAGACCGTATCTTTGCGGCAAAGTTCGATTTTGTAACTATTGACGGCGACAAGGCCATATACCGCAACCATTGGCAGGCAGGCGGCAATGACACCGTGTGGAACATGGTACACTACGATGTACAGCTGTTCGGCGGTGTAGTGCTGCACAAAGGAAAGATTGCCGAGATGGCTACAGGTGAGGGAAAGACTCTTGTTGCAACCCTGCCTGTATTCCTGAATGCACTTACCGGCAACGGTGTGCATGTGGTTACAGTGAACGACTACCTCGCAAAGCGTGACTCGGAATGGATGGGCCCTCTCTACATGTTCCATGGCCTCACCGTAGACTGTATCGACAAGCACCAGCCCAACTCCGATGCCCGCCGCAACGCCTACCTTGCCGACATTACCTTTGGTACCAACAACGAATTCGGTTTCGACTACCTGCGCGACAACATGGCAACACAGCCGAGCGACCTTGTACAGCGCCAGCACAACTATGCAATTGTCGATGAGGTCGACTCCGTGCTTATAGACGATGCACGTACACCACTCATTATTTCGGGACCCGTTCCGCGCAACGAGGACCAGATGTTCGAGGAGTACCGTCCGCTTGTGGAGCGCCTTGTAGAGGCACAGAAAAGACTCGCGACACAGTTCCTTGCCGAGGCAAGAACAAAGATATACTCAAACAACAAAGAGGAGGTTACCGAGGGTTACCTCTCACTCTTCCGCAGCCACAAGGCGCTGCCCAAGAACAAGGCACTCATCAAGCTGTTGAGCGAACCGGGTGTAAAGACAGGCCTGCTCAAGACCGAAGAGGTTTACATGGAGCAGAACAACCGCCGCATGCCCGAGGCCGTAGAACCACTCTACTTCGTGATTGACGAGAAGCACAACAGCGTGGACCTTACCGACAAGGGTATAGAACTCATTACAGGCAATGCCTCGGACCAGACACTGTTCGTGTTGCCCGACATTGCTTCGGAGCTCTCAATGCTTGAGAACGATACCACTCTCACAACCGAAGAGAAGGTTGAGAAGAAAGAGGCCATGCTCACCAACTATGCGATAAAATCGGAGCGTGTGCATACAATAAACCAGCTTCTCAAAGCCTACACAATGTTTGACCGCGATGTAGAATATGTTGTCACCGAGGATGGACAGGTGAAGATTGTAGATGAGCAGACAGGCCGTATTATGGAAGGCCGCCGCTACTCCGACGGACTCCACCAGGCTATCGAAGCCAAGGAGCGCGTAAAGGTTGAAGCAGCATCGCAGACTTTTGCAACCATTACATTGCAGAACTATTTCCGCATGTACCACAAACTCGCCGGCATGACCGGTACAGCCGAGACTGAAGCAGGCGAATTCTGGGATATCTACAAGCTTGATGTGGTGGTTATCCCCACAAACCGCCCCATTGCCCGCAAGGACATGAACGACCGCATCTACAAGACAAAGCGCGAGAAATACAACGCGGTTATCGACGAGGTAGACCGCCTCGTAAAGGAGGGCCGTCCGGTTCTTGTAGGTACAACATCGGTGGAAATTTCAGAACTTTTGAGCCGCTTGCTCACCATACGCAAGATACCACACAACGTACTCAATGCCAAGCTGCACCAGAAAGAGGCCGACATTGTAGCAAAAGCCGGTCTTTCGGGAACCGTAACCATCGCCACCAACATGGCCGGCCGTGGTACCGATATCAAGCTCAGCGAGGAGGTTCGTGCCGCAGGCGGTCTTGCCATCATAGGTACAGAGCGCCACGAATCGCGCCGCGTCGACCGCCAGTTGCGCGGACGCGCCGGCCGTCAAGGCGACCCTGGCTCTTCGGTATTCTTCGTATCACTTGAGGATAACCTCATGCGCTTGTTCGGTTCGGAGCGCATTGCAAAGGTTCTCGACAACCGTTTCATGGGCTTCAAGGAGGGCGATATGATAGAGCACTCTATGATTTCAAAATCAATAGAGCGCGCACAGAAGAAGGTCGAGGAGAACAACTTCGGTATCCGCAAACGCCTGCTTGAGTACGACGACGTAATGAACAAGCAACGCACCGTAATATACACCAAGCGCCGCCACGCACTCATCGGAGAGCGCATTGGCATGGATATTGTAAACATGGTTTGGGACCGTTGCTGCCACATTGTAGAGAACTACACATTCGAAGATGCAAAAATGGAGATGCTCCGTCTGCTGGCAGTAGAGTTGCCCATCGCAACCGAAGAGGAGTTCAACAAGGCAGAGCCGGAGGCTAAAGCAGAGATGTGCTTCGAGGCTGCCATGGAAGGGTTCAAACAACGCACAGAGCGCATGGCGCAGATTGCATTGCCATTCATAGACTTCGTATACAAGGAGCACCCCGAAATGCACGAGAAGCACATATACATTCCTGTAACCGACGGCCGCCACGTATACCAGATACCTGTAAACCTGAAGGCTGCATACGAGACACGAGGCAAAGAGGTGATCAAATGCTTCGAGAAGGCCATACTGCTACACACCATCGACAACGCATGGAAAGAGAACCTGCGCGACCTCGATGACCTGAAGCACTCGGAACAGAATGCAAGATATGAACAGAAAGCCCCGCTACTCATATTCACGCTGGAGTCGTTTACCATATTCGACAAGATGGTAAAAAAGATAAACGACCAGACAACATCGATACTGATGCGCGGACAGATACCCGTTCAGGAGAGAGAGCAGACCAACGTAAAGGTTGCTCCCGACCCCAAGCGCAACAACCAGCAGAGAAGATACAGCGAAAGCAAGGCCGACCTGGGCGACCCCAACCAGCAGGCTGCAGCACAGCGCGACACCCGCGAGAATGCGAAGCGCGAACCGATACGCGTTGAAAAGACTGTAGGACGCAACGACCCATGCCCTTGCGGTAGCGGCAAGAAATTCAAGAACTGTCACGGTAAAAACCTTTAAACACAGGCAAATATGTCACTGAGCAGAGAAACACACGACAAATTGCAAGAGGCCATAAAAGAGATGGCCAAGAGATATGTAACAGCAGAAGAGACTGCCGTAACAGACTTCCACATAAAGGTAAACGACGAAACCGGCCAACTGAGTGTTGAAGACGACGACAGCAACATCCTCGCGCGCGTACATATTAAAGAGTGGGAAGGAGAGCAGGACAGAGCTCAACAAGAGAAGGAACTGCGCGGCCTGCTTGGCAAGATGCATAACGAGGGATGCTTCGACAGCCTCAACATCGCAAAGCCATACTCCTTTGTACTTACCGATGACGACGACCTGTCAATTGTTGATATGCTTATTGTTGACGATGACACCATGATATTGAGCGAAGACCTGCTCGAAGGGTTCGATGAAGAGATGAACGAATTCCTGAAACACCTTCTCGAAGAGTAAAAAACGACATGATATTCCAAATAGAGTTCCTGTAAAAAAGGCGCTCTATTTGTTTATACAAAGCTCCATTTAGCATTTTCAAATTCAAATATTTCATTTATCTACAACAGAATAAAACCGAAGTACTAAAAAATATTAATACTTTGAATTATAAACATATTTTACGTAAAAACTTTTTGCACCAAAAAAGTTTTCATAGTAACTTTGCACTCGAAAAAGGGAATAGAAGGTGAAAGAAGAACACACAAGGGACGAAGTACGCAATCTAATATTAAATGCTGCGCTTGAGCAGTTCATGAGCAAAGGTATAAAAGAGGTGAAAATGGACGACATTGCATCTCTTCTTTCTGTGTCGAAACGTACCATATACGAGCTCTTCTCCGACAAGGAAGAACTGCTTCTTGAGGCTTTGAAGCTATTGCACGAAAGGACACGCAGCGAAGGAAAAGCCATCATACGCCGTTCGGAGCACATACTCGATATCATTCTCAACCTCTACGGATTATACTTCGAGCTACTTAAAAAGGTGAACAAGAAATTCTTCACCGAGCTTGAGCGTTACCCAAGGATATGCCAGCGCAACAAGGAGCGCGAGACAAAGAATAACAAGAAGTTCCTTGCCTGGATTGAACTCGGCCGTAAACAGGGGCTGTTCCGCGAGGATGCCAATTTCGAGGTACTCTCATACATTCTCCGCCGCGACCTTGAGATAATATTCACGGTAAACATCAAAGGCGAGGAGAATGAGTTGAGCAAATACACACCCGAGGAGCTCGGACGCACACTGATACTTTCTTACCTGCGCGGTATATCTACACCCAAAGGACAGGAGATTATTGAGACCTACTTGAATAATTACAACAAATAAATAAAGACTATGAACCTTAAAAAGCGATTAATGACAGTGGTAGCCGTGCTTGCTGCTATTTTGCCAACAGCAGCAAAAGCGCAGGAGTCTACCCCAACTATGCACATCACTCTCGACAAGGCCATTGAACTTGCCTTGAGCGAGAACCCCACAATGAAGGTTGCAGAAAAAGAGATTGAACTCAAAGAAGTGTCGAAAACCGAAGCATGGCAGAACCTGTTGCCAACTGTCTCAATTAACGGAACAGTTGCCTACAACATTAAAGTTGCCGAGATAAAGACCAGCATGGGTAGTTTCAAGATGGGTATGGACGACTCCAACACATGGAACGGCGCACTGCAGGTTGCATTGCCACTTTATGCTCCGGCCGTGTACCAGACAATGAGCCTCACAAAAAACGACCTGCAACTTGCTGTTGAGAAGAGCCGAGGTTCAAAGATTGACCTTATAGAACAGGTTACAAAGGCATATTACCAACTGATGCTTGCACAGGACTCATACAACGTACTCAACGAGAACTACAAACTCGCCGAGACAAACTTCAACATTGTAAATGCAATGTACGAGCAAGGACTTGTGAGCGAATATGACAAGATTAGCGCCGAGGTTCAGAAGAACAACGCCTGGCCATCGGTTGTCAGCGGAAAGAACGCAGTGGAGCTTGCGAAACTTCAGCTGAGGGTGCTCATGGGAATAACAGCAAATGTCAACCTTGTAATCGACGACAACCTCGACAACTATGTTACAGAGATGGTGCAGGCCACAAACGGTGAAATAGACCTTGCAAACAACTCTTCACTGCGCCAGATAGACCTGCAGGGCGAACTCCTTAACCGCCAGCGCAAGTTGTTGAAGACCTCATTCATGCCTACAATATCACTCGTAGGCAGCTACCAGTACCAGTCGATGTCGAACACAAACTGGGAGGTACACAACTTCAACTGGAGCAACGCATCGTCGCTCACACTCTCATTGAGCATACCTTTATACACAGCAAAGAACTTCACCAGCCTCAAGAGCAACAAGATACAGCAGTACCAGCTCGCCGAGACAAGAATAAACACAGAGCGTATGTTGCGCATGCAGGCACAGAGCTACATCGACAACATGACAGCAAGCGCCGAACAACTCGAAAGCAGCAAAAAGGCTGTTGAACTTGCCGAGAAGGGACTTGAGATTAGCCAGAAGCGTTACGACGTAGGTAAAGGCACAATTCTGGAGCTCACAAACTCACAGGTAACCCTCACAAACACAAGACTGTCGTACAACAACACCATCTACGACTACCTTGTAGCAAAATCGGGATTGAACAAAGTATTGGGAAAAGAATAAATAAAATAACATATATCTATGAAAAAGAATCTGACAATCATTGCATTAGTCGCAACAGCCCTCATAAGCTCATGCGGCAATTCAGAAAAAACAGAACAGCCAGCAGCTGTTGCAGTAAAGGCAGAACTGCCTAAAGTAAAGATTGCAACTGTAACAACAGAGGCAGTTCCACAGTTAGAGGAGTACACAACAACCGTTGAGGCAGAGGTAAAGAACAACATTATCCCCAACTCACCGTTGCGCATTGAGAAAATTCTTGTTGAGGTCGGCCAGTATGTAACCAAAGGACAGAAGCTTGTTCAGCTCGATGCAAGCAATCTCGACCAGATTAAATTGCAATATGAGAACCAGTTGCTCGACTTCAACCGTATTGAGGCTCTCTACAAGGTTGGCGGCACATCGCAGTCGGAGTACCTGAACGCAAAGACACAGCTCGAAGTGACCAAGAAGACACTTGACAGCCGTCTTGAAAACACCGTTCTCTTGAGCCCCATCGACGGCTACGTTTCAGCACGCAATTATGACAATGGCGACATGTACGGCAGCAAGCCCATTCTTGTCGTTGAGCAGGTGAGCCCTGTAAAGATGAAGATTAACGTGAGCGAGAGCCGTTTTGCCGAAACAAACAAGAACCTCGATGTTACACTTACCTTCGGTACATACGGCAACGAAGAGTTCAAAGGAAGTATAGATATCATCTACCCCACTATCAACGCATCTACACACACATTCCCCGTTGAGATTAAACTTGCCAACAAAGACAGGAAGGTTCGTCCGGGCATGTTCGGAAAGGCCGTTGTAAACTTCGGTACAAAAGAGCACGTAGTTGTACCCGATGCCGCAGTTGTTAAACAGGCCGGAAGCGGTGACTACTATGTTTACACATACGAGAACGGCAAGGTAAAGAACAACAAGGTTGTATTGGGTCGCCGCATGGGCAACCGCTATGAACTTATTTCAGGCATTGCTAACGGCAGCGAGGTCGTTGTTGCCGGACAGACAAGCCTTGCCGACGGAGTTGAGGTAGAAGTAATAAAGTAAAACACAATAAAGATTACACAATATGAGCGTATATGAAAGTGCTGTGAAGAAGCCGATTATGACATCGCTATGTTTCTTGGCGATTGCCCTTTTCGGTATCTTCTCGTTCTCAAAGCTTCCGATTGACCTTATGCCGGACATTGAGACAAACACCATTATGGTGTTCACATACTACAATGGAGCAAGTGCCGAGGATATTGAAAACAATGTCACACGCCCATTGGAGAACACACTGAACTCTGTTGAACACCTCAAGCACATTACAACCAACTCGCGCGAGAATGTTTCGGTTGTAACACTTGAATTCGAATATGGATACGACATCGACGACTTGACAAACGATGTCCGCGACAAACTCGATATGGTTGCATCATCGCTCCCCGATGATGCCAACAACCCCATCATCTTCAAGTTCTCTACCGACATGATTCCTATTCTCATGCTTTCGGTGAAGGCTGAAGAGAGCCAGGCTGCACTATACAAGATTCTTGACGACAACGTAGTGAACCCGCTTGCCCGTATTGAAGGTGTAGGTACAGTATCTATCTCCGGTGCTCCCGAGCGCGAGATAAACATATACATGGACCCGGCCAAGATGGAGGCATACAACATTCCTGTTGAGACAGTGAGTGCCATCATCGGTGCCGAGAACCGCAACATTCCAGGTGGTACATTCGATGTCGGAAGCAACACATACGCACTGCGCATCGAGGGTGAGTTCAAAGACCCCAAAGAGATGTACAACCTTGTAGTGGGCAGCCACGACGGAGCAAATGTTTACCTGAAGGATATCGCTACAATACACGACAGCACACAGGAGCGTGCACAGCGCACATTTACCGATGGAAAGCAGGGTGCGATGATTATTATCCAGAAGCAGAGCGGAGGTAACTCTGTAGCAATTTCACAGGCCGTACGCGACGCGTTGCCCGACCTGCAGAAACGCTTGCCTTCGGATGTGCAGATGGATGTGATTGTCGATACATCGGAAAACATTCTCCAGACAGTAGACACCCTTACCGGAACAATCATGGATGCCCTTGTATTTGTGGTACTTGTGGTGTTCATATTCCTCGGACGCTGGAGAGCTACAATCATCATTGCCATCACCATTCCGTTCTCGCTCATTGCATCATTCATTTACCTTTATGCAACAGGCGGCTCAATAAACATGATTTCTCTTTCTTGTTTGAGTATAGCCATCGGTTCGGTTGTGGACGATGCCATTGTGGTGCTTGAGAACGTGACTACACACATTGAGAGAGGTTCATCGCCACACAATGCAGCTATACACGGAACAAACGAGGTAGGTGTATCGGTTATGGCTTCAACCCTCACCATGTTCGCGGTATTCTTCCCGCTTACCATGGTAACAGGTATGGCCGGTGTGCTCTTCAAGCAGCTCGGATGGATGATGTGTATCATTATGCTCATCTCACTTGTAGCATCACTCACACTCACCCCAATGATGTGTGCAAAGATGCTCAAGCTGCAGAAGAAGCAGAGCAAATTGTTCCTCCTCATATACAAGCCCATACAGAAGGTTCTCGATAGCATTGACAACGGCTATGCACGCCTGATCAACTGGGCCGTTCGCCACCGCTTGACAGTGCTTGCCGGATGTTTCGGACTCTTCTTGTTGAGTTTGATATGCGCAAAAGGTATAAAGAGCGAGTTCTTCCCATCGAACGACGGCGCCCGCGCATCAGCAAAGATTGAATTGCCGGTGGGTACACGTGTTGAGATTTCACAGGACCTTGCTCTTCAACTGACAAAAATATGGCAGGAGCGTTATGGCAAGGACATGAAGGCTTGTAACTTCACAGTTGGACAAGCCGATGAGAACAACACATTTGCATCGCTCAGCGACAACGGTTCGCACATCATCAGTTTCAATATGTCGTTTGTACCGTCAAACGAGCGCGAGCTCTCTATCGATGAGATTTGCGACCAGATGCGTGCCGATGTAAAGAAATTCCCGGAGATTGCAAAATCCAACATCTCTACCGGACAAGGCGGTATGGGCGGACAGAGCATGGCTACATTCGAAATTTACGGATATGACTTTGCAACAACCGACCGCTTGGCCAAGGAGCTTGCCGATTCGCTGCGCAAGAGTGATGTCATAACCCAAGTTATCGTGAGCCGTAGCGCATACCAGCCACAATACCGTGTAGAGTTTGACCGCGAGAAGCTGGCTATGCACGGCCTTAACTTGAGTACAGCAGCCACATACCTGCGTAACCGTTACAACGGTGCAATGGCAACATACTACCGTGAGGATGGTGATGAGTACGATGTAAAGGTACGCTATACCCCCGACGCACGTGAGAGCATAGAAGATATTGAAAATGTTGTAATATATGGCGGCGATGGAAGCCCCGTACGCATTAAGGAGCTTGGAAAGGTTGTGATGAGCGACATGCCTCCTACCATCGAGCGTAAAGACCGTGAGCGTATTGTAACTGTGGACGCTGTAATGGCAGCCGGTGCTGCGTTGAGCGACGGTGTTGCATACGGTAACAGCATCATTGAGAAAATGGAGATACCTTTGGGTGTTGCAATTCAGGTTGCCGGTTCTTATGAAGACCAGATGGAGTCGAACCGCGACCTCGGACAGCTGGGCCTCATCATCCTCATTCTCGTGTTCATTGTAATGGCTTCGCAGTTCGAGTCACTCACCTACCCGTTCATTCTGATGTTCTCGGTGCTCTTTGCGTTGAGCGGTGTGCTCCTTGCACTCTTCATAACAGGTTCTAACCTCAACATCATGTCAATGCTTGGTGGTATCATGCTTATCGGTATGGTTGTGAAGAACGGTATCGTGCTCATCGACTACATTATGTTGCTGCGTGAGAGAGGCCTTGGTATTATCCCGGCCTGCGTAGGTGCTGCAAAGAGCCGTCTCCGTCCGGTGCTCATGACAACATGTACCACAATCCTTGGTATGATTCCTATGGCTGTGAGCCAGGGTGTAGGTGCCGAGATGTGGCGTCCGCTTGGTATTGCCGTTATCGGTGGTCTTACAATCTCTACCGTCATGACACTTATCTACGTTCCGGCAATGTACGGAGTGTTTGCCGCTGTAGGTGTAAAACGCAACCGCAAGAACATCAAAAAGCAGCGTGAGCTCATGGCCTACTGGAAAGAGCACAAGGAGGAAGAGATGCTGAAGCACAAATAATTGGAGTAAATAACTACAGTTCCACATGGTGCATGCCATGTGGAACTACAAAAGGTATATAACATGAAAAGTATTTTCATCACATTCGATATTTCGCACAAGGATGCCATAATAGACATGTTGACCCACAACAACTGCCGAGGCTTCTCATTCTTCGACCAGATGCAGGGACGCGGCAGTGTCAACGGTGACCCCCACTATGGTTCACACGCATGGCCTTCGATGTGTGGTTCGATAATCACAATTGTTGAGGACAAGATTGTAGACAAGGTTCTTGCCGACATAAAGGCTATTGACGAAGAGACACCGCAGCTTGGATTGAGAGCTTTTGTCTGGGATATTGAAAAGAGCTATTGATATAGAAGCTCATAGGCATATAAACGATTTACGGCACCCCGTGGGGTGCCGTAAATCGTTTATATGCCTTCCATCGTTTATCTGTATATCCTCAAACAGTTGTCATTAGGACGGCGTATATGCAATAGCCGCGCCATTTCGGCAGCGAGAATATTTGCAGGTGTCATCTCCTCCACTACACGCGGCTCCACTCCCTGCCCGAAAATCACAATGGGGAACATTACAGGAGTACGGTAAACCTCATTTGTTTCGGAGAGTGTACTCTCGGCTATTTTCCACCCGGGAAGAAGACGAAGCCACACATCGCCCGAGCAGGATGCATTGTAACCGTTCTTGGCATACTGGAGCTCGGGACTTAATGTTCCGCTGAGGTTATATATGGTAAAAACCTCTTCAACACCATCGAGCGACTTCAGGAACTCTATTGAACGGGATATTATCTCCTTCTTGTCTATCTTCATCTTTTCAATAAGCCTGTTGTTGAAATAGAGCTGCGCCCCATTGACCCCCTCTACATAATCGGCTTTGCCGAAGATAGCACTCAAATATACATTCAACAAGGCGAGTGCCCTTTCCATGTATATGGTACCCGACGGCAGACGGTACTTTGCTCCGCCATCGCCGCTCTCCATAACATAACCGGTTGAAGAGAAAGATATTACAACATTCTCAAGGCCTATACTGCCATCGAGTTCCTTCAATAGCGTTGAAATATTCCTGTCGAGGCGTGCATATATATCCTGCACCTCCAAAGGCCTCTCCTCCATTGGTTTTCCATTTACATTACCCGCATAATATGTAATCGACAAGCAATCGGTTACATCATCTTTCCCGGCCTCGGTGCTGCGCAAGAACGAGAGAGCAAGTTCTGTCACCTCGTCATTGATGCAGGCCGTTGTCTTGTACTCCTTAACCTTGTTCTTTCCATCATAGGAGTAGAGGAAAGGCTCCGGGGCTGCCTCACCGAAATTATCATAGTCCGTTGTGGCAAATAGCGGTTCCCACTTTACAGCACACCCTTGCACCTGCTTGTTAAAATCGGCAGCCCACTGGGGGTAAAGACCATAATAGCTTGAACTGCTCCAGTAACCGGCCGAATTATTCTTCCACAACACAATATCGGCAGCATGCCCCCCAAGCAATATAGCAGCATCTTCATCGGGGGCAATGGAACAGACAAGAGCCCTGCCACGCGATGCACGTTTAATCTCATCGGTAATTGTAATGGCCTTGAGCTTGGTAGGGGCAAAAGGAGAGATTGAGTAGACCCCTTTATACTTGCGGTCCTCGACACAGCTGACTGTGCGCAGTGTATTTCTGTCGAGCCAACGCTCGCCCACTATGCCGTTTACATATGGGTTTGTACCGGTTGAAAGTGTTGCAGTAGCCGATGCCCTGTCGATATTCTCGAAAGCATAATAGGCATTGGGGTATACACGCCCGCCCGAGAGCAGACGCTTGAAGCCACCCTCGCCATAAAGCCCCGAGAACTCATAGAGAAAATCGGTACGTAGCTGGTCGACGACAATATTGAGATAGAGCTTTGGCGATGAAATTCTGTCCTGTGCCACAAGAGCCTGCAATGAACAAAAAAGAGCTATCAGAAGTGTGTTAATTCGCATATATTATCCTTATATAGATGAAACAATGAACGTACCAGCAACGCGAGGGCACAGAAGTAAATTGGTACGGGATATACCTGCAACTGAATAATTGCCGAGAGAAAGAAAGCCGCCACAAAAGCCACCTGAACCCAAGCTACATTAGGTTTCTCATGTTTTCTTATCTTGCAAACAAGAAGCGGCAGAAGCAACAGAGCGAGAGGGTTCAGCAGCAATAACAGCCAGTTACAGCCAACGGCCGGATGCTGCGAGAAGAGCGCCATAAAGAGCAACAGCAGCCCGGCAAGCCCCTGCAACAGCATGAGCAGGAGATCGTAGCCCCAATATGTACGCTTGCTGCGCACCTCACACAACATTACAACAAAGGTGAATACAAGAAGCAGCAACGAAGCATTGAACGGTGTGAGATTGTTTCTCTCTCTAACCACAGGAGTTCCTTCAACCACAACCTCTTCACTAACGACCAACGGTTTACTGCCACCGCCCGGCAAGGCAACGGTGGAGACAGATAGGTCGCGCATGAAGTTACCTGGAATAAATTCAAGAGCCTCCTGCGAAGCCGGTTCATCGACCTCGGCACCCAGCAGAAGATTGATACCGAACGCATACCATGGATGCTCCGCAGTCAATGCGCCTATAGCCTCACGGAAGGTGAGAGCCTCGCCATTATCGGCCGGCACTTCTGCGCCCGATGTCCTCATTACCAAATCTCTTATTCTGGTGGTGCAGTTGTTATAGAAATAGTTATAACGATATGTACGGTTCTCCACCCTGCAATTCACAACAAGCGCATTGAACAACTGCTTTTTTTTATCATCGTCGAGGAGCAGTTCCTGCTCAACCACTTGAGAGCCACGCGCACGATACTCCGACAGAAAGGCTTCGTATGGGACACCACCCACCATATAATCGGTCTCTCCAAGCACAAAACGCCACACAAACCCCGGGGCATCAAAATCGAAATATCCGTAGCTGAACACCACATCGACACCTCTTGCGCTATCGCAGTACCTTATACCGGTGTGCCCGAACAGTGAATATACCTCCTCGCCCGGAGAACAGGTGAGCACACTCACCCTCTGCTCACCGGCAGCAAAGTGCACGGCAAAAAACAGAGTAAACAAAAAAAGGAATATTTTTTTCACAATCCCGAACATTTATTGAAATTCATGGCGAAGATACAATTATCCCCCGAATGTTCCCCTCTATAAACCAAATTTTTAATTATACACCGGCAGAAAAAGAGAGAGCACAGGATTTGCAGACAAAAAGCAGACAAAAATCCACCGCATGTAGCACTTTGTTAAAAAAGCGGAACAAAGAGGTGATATTTCACACAAATACTTAAAATTACCGATAATTTATGTACCTTTGCAAAAATTTGGAAACTGT
>JAUNQV010000003.1:0-15181 GCA_030535995.1 Bacteroidales bacterium | reverse complement strand
CAGACATCGGCAACAACAGTGCAAAGTTCTTTCTATTCAACGACGGGCAGATAGTCCTGCACACACGGCGGGCAGACCGCTCATACAGCACCATTGACGAGTGGAAAGAAGAATACGATATTGAGAAAGCCATAATATCGTCAGTCGTTGAACTTTCCCCCGAAGAGAAAGAACATTTCAACACACTCGGTTGCCCGGTATTGTGGTTCGACAGCAGCATCGGCACACCGCTTGAGGTAGCCTACAGTACCCCTGGAACACTCGGGAGCGACAGGTTGGCAGCAGCCGTGGGGGCATGGTGCGAGACCCCGGGCCGCAACATCCTTGTAATAGATGCCGGCAGTGCCATAACAATAGACTTTATTGAAAAAAGCGGAATTTACCGCGGAGGGAACATATCACCCGGTATAAAGATGCGCCTGAAAGCCCTGCACAACTTCACAAGCAGGTTGCCGATGGTCGACAAAGAGGGCGAGACCCCAAAATTCGGCCATGACACCGAAACCGCTATAAGAAGCGGAGTAATACGGGGCATTGCACACGAAATTGACGGGTATATTAATGAGACAAGGGAAAAATATGGCGAAGTTTTTGTTTTTTTAACTGGCGGAGACGAAAATCCCTTGAAAAATATTATAAAAAACCGCATCTTTGCAGATAAAAACCTTGTAGCAAAGGGATTGAACAGAATTTTGCAGAATTACGAAAATGAATAAGAAACTGATAACGATATTGTTGGGGCTCATTGCTTTTGTGAGTGTATATGCCGACAACGGCATAAACTCTCCATATTCCCGTTACGGAATAGGCATACTCAATAACCAAGGCCTTGGCGTGAACCGTCAGATGGGCGGCTTGGGCTATGCTTTGAGAAGCAACAGCTATATAAACATACTGAACCCTGCATCATTCTCTGCTGCCGACACTCTTACCATGCTGTTCGAGGCCGGAATGACATTGCAGAACGTGAATTTCAAAGAGGGCAACAGACAGATTAATGCCAAGAACGCAAGTTTCGACTACATTGCCATGCAGTTCAGGGTGCGCAAAGGCCTTGGCGTGTCACTGGGCTTCCTCCCCTACTCTACGGTGGGCTACTCGTTCAGCACAGTATCGAACCAGGGAAGCAACGAAACCAGCACCGATACCTACAGCGGCAGCGGCGGCATATATCAGCCCTATATAGGTATCGGATGGCAACCGATAAAGGGATTGTCGATAGGAGCGATGGCATCGTACATATATGGCGACATCGACCACAACGTATCGATAGACTTTGCCAACAGCACCGACCGTTCACGAACCTATAATGTTTCGGTACGCAGCTACAAGCTCGATCTTGGAGCACAGTACCTTGCACGCATAGCCGACAACCACAGCATTATGCTGGGAGCCACATACAGTCTCGGGCACAACCTCAATGCTGATGCCAGCATAACCGATGCAACATCGTCATCGACAAACACAACCAAGATTGACGACGGCTTCAAGCTCCCCCACACATACGGTTTCGGTCTCATGTACAACTACAAGGAGAACTGGAGATTCGGTGCCGACTACACACTTCAGCAGTGGGGAACCTCCACGTTCTTCGGCCGTGACAACGGGTGCGACCGCAGCAGAGTTGCAATAGGAGCCGAGTACACACCCACAAAGCCTTCGAACAATATACTTAAGATGATGAGCTACCGCGCAGGAGCATACTACTCACAGCCCTACACCGAGATAAACGGCAAGAATGGATGCGAAGAGTTCGGAGTGAGCGCAGGTTTCTCGATACCGTTTGTAAACAGGAACAACAAATACAGTTTCGCCACACTTCATGTATCGGGGCAGTATGTACACATAAACCCCAAAAGCACCGGAATGATTGAAGAGAACTGCCTGCGCATAAACATAGGCATAACCTTCAACGAAGCCTGGTTCATGAAGATGAAAGTCAGATAAGAATCACAAAGTAGAACTATAAGGAAAAGAGATGAAAAAGTTAATTTTAGCACTTCTTGTACTTGTAGCAACAAGTACAAATGCACAGAACGGTGTTACCAATGAGTACCGTTTCGGCCAAGGACAGGACAGCATACGTTGTCTTGAGGCCATCAGTATATCAAGTATCAATGTAAAGAACAAGGCATACGCCATAGCCTACCCCGAATGGAAAGTTGTCTTTACAGAATTCCCCGTTGCACGTGTCGACACATACACCAACGGAGTGAAGATACTCACCGAGCTCATCAAGGCCGAGAGCGACCCACAGAAGAAAGAAGATTACATAAAGGAACTCATGAGTGTATATGACCAGCAGTTGAAGTATATCGACCTCCTGCAGGAGATTACAAAGACACCTCTTTCTGCCGGCCAGATACTCGGACGCAAAGCCATGGACTACATCAAATACCACAAGAATGCACCTGTTGACACCATCTACAACATGCTTGCAAAGTCGGTAGAGATAGAGAAAGGCGAGTCGGAGTACACCGTAACAGAGCGTTTCGTAAAATACTCTGCCCTCAAGTACAAGAGCAACAAGGAGCACGGTGAGCAGCTCATCGAGGACTACCTCAACGCCTCGGTATACATCGTTGATGTTCTCGACAAGTACCACGACAAGATAGCCGAGTGCCAGAAGAGATACGAAGAGACCGGCAACCCGCGCGACAGCACCAATGCCGTAACATACGGCAAGATGATTGACGCATCACGTATCTCAAAGAGCAACATCGATGCATACTTCATCAACAGCGGCGCAGCTACCTGCGAAGACCTCAACAATATTTACCTCGCTTCGCTCGATGCCAACAAGGACAACATCGAGTACCTCAACAAGGTAATCTCAATCATGAGTATGTTGAAGTGTACCAACGAGGATGCCTACCTCACAGCATCGGAGTACGCCCTCGCCATTGAGCCCACCTCAAAGGCAGCCATGGGTTGCGGTTACCGTTACTTCAAGAGAGGCGAGACAGAGAAAGCCATGGAACTCTTCGACCAGGCTATTGAGCTTGAGACCAGTGTCACAACCAAGGCAGAACTCTGCTACAAGGTAGGTGCCGTATACCTCAGCCTCAACAAATACGGCAAGGCACGCAGTTATGCACTCCAGGCGTTGTCACACAACCCCAAATACGGCATGCCCTACATTCTCATTGCACAGTGCTACGCATCGGCACCCAACTGGGGCGACGACGCAACACTCAACGCATGTACCTACTACCTCTGCGTAGACAAACTTGAGCGCGCAAAGGCCGTTGACCCATCGGTAAAGAGAGAGGCCGACAAACTGATTGCATCATACAAGAAATACTACCCGCCTACAGGCGAAATGTTCATGCGCGGACTCGGCGCAGGCAAGTCTGTAACAATCGGCGGTTGGATAAACGAGACAACCAAAGTGCGTTAAGCAAATGAAACTGTTGAAGTTTACAGAGAGTACATACACAAGAAGTACAACAATTGCCCTCTTGGCAATTGTTGTACTGATTTTACATTCATCGTGCAGCAGCGACAGCAAAAGCACCGCACCGGTAATTGAGAGCAGCGACTCCCTTGCCGTAATGAGCACATACGGGGTGAGCACCCTCATCAGCGACTCCGGACGCATAAGCTACAGAATTGATGCCGACGAGTGGCGCATATTCCACAAACGCAACCCGCCATACTGGGCATTCGAAAAAGGGGTTTACCTTGAGAAATATGACCGTGAGATGAACGTGGAGGCCACAATAAAATGCGACACAGCCTACTACTTCAACGAGCAGAAACTGTGGAAACTCATAGGCAACGTAAATATAAAAAACCCGAAGAACGAAAGGTTCTACACAAATCTCATGTACTGGAACCAGGAGAAAGAGCTCATCTACTCCGACTCATATATAAAGATAGAACAGGCCGACCAGATAACCGAAGGAGTAGGCTTCTCGGCCAACCAAGACCTTTCCGTTTGGCAAATAAAGAACACCAAAGGCATTTATGCCATTGAAGAATAAGATATGCTGACCACAATACTGTCACTCATAGTCGTTATACTCTTCTCCGCGCTCTTTTCGGGCATGGAAATTGCGTTTGTATCGTCGAACAGGCTGCTGCTCGGTATCGACAGCACACAACGCTCCACCACCACATACATAATAAACAAGTTCTACAGCAACAGCAACAATTTCATTTCCAGCATTCTCGTAGGCAACAACATTGTACTTGTAATTTACGGTATGCTCATGGCGAAACTGCTAAATGCCACACTGCTCAGCGGTTTCAACAGCGCCAATGCCATATTGCTTGAGACAATAATTTCCACCATAATAATAATACTCACAGGAGAGTTCGTGCCCAAAGCACTATTCAGGATAAACCCCAACCGTTCGCTCAAGAACTTCGCTATTATAGTATACCCCATATACATACTCCTCTACCCCCTTTCGCGTTTCACCACAATACTTGCATGTTTCATACTGCGGTTGTTCAATATTAAGATAAAGGACGAGACACGCGACAACACATTCTCAAAGACTGAACTGAACAACCTGATACAGACATCGATAGAGAATGCCGAGGAGAAACAGGAGATTGACAATGACGTACTCATATTCCAGAACGCTCTCGACTTCTCCAACATAAAGGTACGCGACTGCCTTGTACCCCGCACAGAGATTGAAGCCGTAGAAGCCAACACTCCACTCGAAGAGTTGAAGTCGATATTCATCGAGTCGGGACACTCCAAAATTGTCGTATACAAGGACAACATAGACAACATCATAGGCTACATACACTCCTCCGAGCTGTTCCGTATGGGTAAAAAATGGCAACAGAAGATATGCAAAATGCCATACGTGCCCGAGACGCTATCGGCACAGAAACTCATGCGCATACTCATGCAGCAGAAGAAATCCCTTGCAGTGGTCATTGACGAGTTCGGCGGAACATCGGGCATAATATCGCTCGAAGACCTTGTAGAGGAGATTATAGGTGAAATAGAAGACGAGCACGACAACCAGAACCTTGTAGCCAAGCAATTGGGTACCAACGAGTATCTCCTTTCGGGGCGTCTCGAAATTGAGCGCATAAACGAACAGTTCGGGCTTTCAATTCCCGAATCGGATGAATACCAGACACTTGGAGGTTATATACTGGCCCACCACCAGCGTTTTCCGCAGCTCAACGAAAGCATCAACATAGGAAAGTTCAGGATACAGGTCATCAAGTTGAGAAGCACCAAGATAGAGCTTGTAAAACTCACAATCCCGGGTGCCTGATGCATACGAAAACCTGAATATTTTCATACACCATTGGATATTGTTTTGCATTTTTATGGTAAACCATGAAAATATTCTGCACCCGCTGTGAAAAACAAGATAACTTTTCGGCCAAAAGTTACAATAAATTCAAAGCATTTTACTAACTTTGCGAAGTTTAATGCAAAAGAGGCGACAAGCCATTCGGTGCGTCGATATTTTTGCATAACAGCAAACAACGCTATAAAATAAAAATAAAAACAAAATAAATAATTTATGGCTACACTACAAAAGTTGCGTAACATGGGCCCACTGCTTGTAATTTTCGTGGGTCTTGCACTATTTGCGTTCATCGCAGGCGATGCATGGAGACTCTTCGATTCAAATGCAAACGAGGCCTCGGTAGGTTCTATCGACGACGAGACCTTGTCAGCAGCAGATTTCCAGCAGTTATACACAGAGTGCCAGGAGGCACAGAAAATGTTCAAGAGAGCAGACCCAAGACTCAGTCAGGAGCAGAAACTTGCCTCATTTACCGAGGAAGAGAGTGCTATGATTAAGGAAGAGGCATGGGGTGTGTTCGTTCAGTCGGCGCTCACCGAGAAACAGGCTTCAGCGGCAGGTTTAGCAGTAACCGACGACGAGGTTACCGACATCATCACCAACAACAGCAGTGCCTACCTTAACAGCATCTACCACCCTTTCCGCACCGAGACAGGTTTCAACACCGAAATGCTGAACGAGGTAATTTCGGTTGTCAACGGCACTTCAACAGTTGAGTACCCCGCCGAGGTTCTTGCCGAGTACAATTCACTCTACCTCTGCTGGAAGTACATGGAGAAGAGAATAAAGCTCGAAGCACTCATGAACAAGCAGGTGAAGTTCTTTGAGAACGGTTCAATAGCAAACCCCGTTCTTGCCAACAGAAACTTCAACCTCAACAACAACACCTACAATCTTGAAGTAGTTGCGTTCCCCTTCACCTCAATAGCCGACAGCACAATCACTGTAACCGACGAGGAGATTGAGGAATACTACAACGAAAACAAAGACTATCTCTACAAGCAGGAGATTGACACACGCGACATCAAATACATCAGCGTGAAGGTATCTCCCAGCGAGAGCGACCGCAACGCACTTCTCGCCGAGATGCAGGAGTACACCGACAGCCTCAAGGCCGGTAACCTCGACCGCGAGACTATTATTCGCCTTTCAAGAAGCGAGCTCGGTTATAACGACCTCATGTGGACAAAAGAGTCATTCACCGAGGATATACAGTTGCGTATTGAAGCTGCAGCCGTTGACAGCGTGGTAGGCCCCTACTACAACCCATCGGACAACACCTTCAACACATTCGTCACAACAGGCAAGGCCGAGGCACCCGACTCACTCATGATTCGCCTCATTGTCATAAACAGCCAGTCAATGGACGAGGTTAACGCCACAGCCGACAGCCTCATGGCAGCACTCAAGAACAAGGGCGACTTCAAGGAGCTTGCAAAGAACTATGCCCACGCCGACTCACTCTGGGTATCAAGCAGAAACTTCTTCAGCTACGGAATTGTTGACAACGCTACATCGCAGAGCGAAATATACAACGCACCTAAAGGCGAGTACAAGACCACAGAGTTCGAGACCATCCCCGGCAAGATGATATACCAGGTAATCGAGAAGAAAGGCAAGGCTACAGTATACAGCATTGCAGCAATCAAGAGAGAGGTTACATTCAGCAGTGCAACATACGACAAGGCATACAACGAGCTCAGCAGCCTCATTGCATCATGCAGCAACATCGATGA
This sequence comes from Bacteroidales bacterium, assembly GCA_030535995.1. Taxonomy (GTDB): domain Bacteria; phylum Bacteroidota; class Bacteroidia; order Bacteroidales; family Bacteroidaceae; genus HGM04593. The sequence goes on along the minus strand of JAUNQV010000003.1, from coordinate 8,154 downwards.
GCTTGACCAGAAAGCTATCGAGAAGAACTTCCGCGTAATGAAGGAGAACGAAATCAACGCTACTACAAAAACCATAGGAAACGTCCCCGGTTCATACGAGCTTGTTAAATGGATTCTCTCAAGCGAGAGAACTGCCGGTGAGTTCTCAAAGATTGAAGAGTGCGCAGGCGAGTACCTTCTCTTTGCAGCAATCAACCGCGTAACCCCCAAAGGCTACCTCCCACTCGATAAAGAGGTAAACAACTACGGTACAACATTCAGCGACCTCATCAAGAGCCAGCTCTTGCAGGACAAGAAGGCCGCAACATTGTCCGAGGCAATCTACGGCAAGGGTTACGATGCCATAAAAGCCGAGAAGAATGCAAAGGTAAGCACAGTGAGCATGGTTGAGTACAAGAAGCCTACACACATTGCTTCCATCAATGCCGACGAGCCTGTGATAAGCGCAGTTGCAGCCAACATGAACGAAGGCGAAGTAAGCGCACCTATCAAGGGTAACCGCGGAGTATATGTAATAAAGGTACTGGGCAAGAGCGCAAAGAACGGACAGTTCAATGCCGAAGTCGAGAACGAATATGTACTCTCTAACGGAGGCCTGTACAACTATGCACAGATAGCAGCACAGCTCTACAACATGGGTGTTCAGGATATTTACCCCGTAGAGAACCACCTCTACCGCTACTTCTAAAAAAGAGCAGACACAAAAGTGAACCCCAAAGTTTGGATAAAAAACTTTGGGGTTCACTTCATTTTTAGTCACCTTCATTTTTTTATATAAAAACTGTTACAAAAACCGAAAGGTCACGTTATACAAGTAGAACAGAGAAGCAATGAGTGAAAAAGTGCTTATATCGACCTTCACAGCCATGCGGCGCAAGTTCCTTCGCATGGCAATGCACATTCTCCCCAACGAGGATGATGCTGCCGATGCCCTGCAGGATGCCTTCTGCCGTCTTTGGCCGAGGCGCGAAAGGATAGAGAGCAACGCCGAGGCCGAAGCACTAACAGCAACCACCCTCAAGAATATATGTATCGACAACTTGAGGAAGAAAAAAATCACAACTACACAGATAGACGAAGAGCACGACCGCCCCGACGAGGAAGAACAGACACAGTCTATTGAAGAGCAATACAATAGAGTAAAAGCAATTATCGACAGCCGGCTGACACCGCAACAGAAAGAGATTATTGAACTGAAAGATTATCACGACCTGACGATTGAAGAGATAGCAGCACGAATGGGAACAAGCGAAACAGCAGTGCGCATGCATCTCTCGCGCGGACGTAAAAAGATAAGGGAATGTTACAGAAAGGAGGTTCAAGATGAAAGATAACAACCGTACAACAGAAGAAAAAGGCTACATCGACTACTGGTTGCAACTATGCGACAGCTACTTCGAGGTCACCATCACCGCCGAAGAGGAAAAAGCCCTTAAAGCATTCCTTGCAACCCCCGAGAGCAACACGCAGCAGTTCAACGAGATAAAAGCCGTGATGGGCTACATTGCAACAGGCAAGGCCATACACACAATGCACCACCCCACAGCAAGTAAAAAAAGGCGGAACATTACAGGCTGGGTTGCAGCAGCTTCAGTAGCCCTGCTCGCCATTAGCGGCACCCTGGTGCTGACACAGCAGAAGCAAGCCGAAAAGGATATATGCTTCGCCTTTATCGACGGACAGCGGTACACCGACAAGGATTTTGTTCTGCAACAGATGCACAGCACAATGTCACGCATAAGCAGGACAACAAGCGACAACACCATAGAAGAACAACTTGGTTCAATGCTACGCATAGCAGACTAACCCCTATAAAGAAGCTGTACAAATTTCTAATATTAAAAAGATGAAACGCATACTAATAACGCTCACAGCACTGCTTATTGCCACTGCAGCCTACACGCAAAAGAACATGCACATAAGCCCACTCTTCGACGGCAAAGGCAAGTGGTCGCTCAAATTCAGTGCCACACACATCGAAGGAAAAAGCCTGCGGCCCTACGAGCTCACTCTCTTCAAGAGCCTCACTACAAGCGACTACCGCCTTTACAGCGAAATAGAGAGCATAATTGAAAGCGACAGCAAGGATGCCATAGACAAAGAGTGCGGATACATAAACGGCAAACTGTATTACGGTTTTTACCAGTTCAAGCCCATCGACGGCAAATACCGCTACATATTCTACCGCAACAGTTCGCTGCGCGAGAATGAGCCCAACGAAGTGACAATAGTCTACATCGAAGGCTACCCCACACTCGCACGCCTGAAAGAGATGTTCCGCTGACCCTCAGAACCCCACCCGGTATATAAACAACAAAAACATATAAAATCATGAAGAACCTATTGCTAACAACACTAATGTTGGCCATGGCAGTTACAGGCATGGCACAGAATGAGAAAAGAGGCATGAACTCACTTGTCGAGGACTATACACGACAGAGTGAAGACACCCTTGTTGTCTACACCCCCAACACTGTAATAATAACAAAGGACAGCTGTAGCTACACAGTAAATATCAAGGGAGAATACAACAGCTACCTCTACGACATAAACATAAAGAACACCATAGAGCCCAGCCAATACCTTGTAATTAAATCTAACGGAATTGAGTTTGGCGATAACGACACAATTCAGTTCCTTGCCCCGGAGAGTGCCACTTTCAGCAAGAACAGTAAAGAGAACAGATTTACAGTAAAAGGCAGCGAAGGGAGTGAAGAGTACAGTTTCAGCATAATACAAAGCGGAAACATCAAAGAGAACAAGACCGTGTACAAAGCGACCGACTCCAGTTGGAACTTCGAAATACCCTTCATCAACAAAAAAGAGAGCATAATAAGTAAAGACTGCCCATTCCGCCCACACAGCGATTTCAGTATTGAACCCACCTTCGGTATGGGCCTTGTGAGCGCAACAGGGCAAGGCGAAGATGTTGACCTCGCATTCAGCAACGGTTCCTTTGAATTCATACTCGACGACCTTGTAGTATTCAGTTACTTCACCACACGCCGTTCGTCACTGAATTGCGGTTTCGGCCTCAACTGGCGCAACTACCGCATGACCGGCAACAAACGCTTTATAAAGGATATGGACGGAGTATCCATCGGCGACTACCCCGATAATGCAAATGTAAAATTCTCCCGCATAAAGATTTTCAGCCTCACTCTTTCGTTCCTCTACAAATACCGTTTCAACGACAATATCGGCCTTGGTCTCGGCCCTATCGTATGCTTCAACACCGGCGGCAACATAAAGACACGCTGGAGCGTTGACGGAGAGCCGGCCAAAGACAGGCAATACAATATACGCCAGACTCCGGTAACCGTAGATTTCAAGGCCCTGATATATGTAAAGCCGTTCTCGTTATACTTCAAATACTCGCCCTGCAACGTACTCACCCACGACCGTGGCCCCGAGTTCCGCTCAATGTCGGCAGGTATTCTGCTCGGTTTCTGAAACATTCAAATATAATAAAAGCGATGGGCTGCTGCCCATCGCTTTTATTATATTTAGAACTACATCAATACTACATATCATCCCAGATATGGTCCCAGTCGTTACGGTGTTCATTACTCATCAACTCATTCTCGTCAACCTCAACGTCCACCATCTGCGTTGTAGAACCGTAACCGTTCATCAGAACAGCACCCACGGCAATCATTTCCACCTCGGGAGCAACATACAATCTTTTTCTTTTCATAGATATTCCTCCCCTAATCATTTGATTAATACCGTTCTACCGTTCACAACATAAATACCTGGCCTTTCTATTCTCTCCAGTTTGCGGCCATGGAGGTCGTAAATTGCTTTCACATTTCCGTTTTCACCTTTCATCTCCTCAATATCGGTTGCACCGGCGTTGTCACCGGTACCGAACGAGTAACCTATTGCCATCGACACCATCTCCTGCGGCAGAGGCAACCATGCACGGTGCCCTTTCACAAGGAAGTTTCTATTGCTCAAAGACATGGCAGCATCGCCACGAGTACCGGCACCCTTCAATGCAACCTTGTACATTCCGACACCGGCAATATCGGGCATATTGGCAAGTATATAATGCACCTTCTCTGCACTCTCCTCAATATAACGGGCATCAATATACCCTTTGAGCAGATTTGCACCGGCCAAGGAGGCAACATAATCATCGGTGGCCGTCGGGGTGTAATTTATGGCAAATCGGTACACACCCGCGCTTTCCGATACAAGCAGCACCGGAGTCCCGGCCGGGATTACACCACCTTCAATCTGCTCCAACTGGAAGAGTTCCGTTCCCTCTTCCCACACAGAGCCATCCACAACATCGCGGTTGGCAAGACCATCGGCCACCAGGCGACCTGTGAGGATATATGCCCTCACGCCCTCGGGGATGACAACCTCTTTAGGAGCAAAGAATGTTGCCATTTTAGCCGTTCCGAAGTGCACCGGCAGCTCACGTACAAGTTCAATTGTCCAGTCGAGCGAACGGTTTACACGGAAATCATTGGTCGACGCAACGCTCACATAGTTGTCGAGCAGATAGTCGACACCCCTGAACGCCAACGAGAAGTAGTTCTCGGCACCTGTTGATGAGGAGTGCACCTCAACATACTCACACCAGTTATCTTCCACGGCCTGGTCGTTTACAGGAATTTTATCATATTCGGGAACCGTGCCCACACTCAAATACCTGCCGGAGTCGAACGACAGCATGTGGGCAGCACCGGCATAATCCGATGGCAGGGCATAAAGTATTGACTTCAGCTCGACATTCTCATCAACCACACCGTCACTGACAAGCGTACCCATCTGCAAGCCACCGCCGCCGTAGACATCGGTCATGAGATAGTTGCCCGATGCATAGCCACGCAAGCGGTAATAATAGCCTGTAGGCGGATTATTCAGGTGGAAGTTGGGGAAATGAGCCTCAAGGTTGGCTTTCAACGTGTTCAAGGCAGCAGCATTGTAGCTGTTGCTGTTGTTGTCATCGAGGAAAGCTCTTGCCACCCCTGCCACACCAAGTGTGTCTATAGCCAGTGCCTTGTTGTATTCCGCTTCAAAGCCGCTATACACCAATGAGTTCAGCCCCTTATTATCGTAATGGTACTCACCGAGTTTTGTCCCTGTTGCATCGTAGTGGGTGTAGTAGTGCTGTGCCCTCTCAAAAACCTCTCCGAAGCCGGCAAGCGCCTCTACAAAATCTATATGAGCCTCGTTGCTGACATCGAAACCATAAAGCACCGCCGATGTACCCACATACGTGAAATACCACGCTGCATTTTGGTTGGCAACTGTTGTTGCCGGAGTATCCTGTGTAGCCAAAGCCATATACTTGTCTACCGTCATGTAGTTCGAAGCGTTATAGAGGCGCAGGTTGTATGCATTGAGAGCACTCTCATAGAGTGTGTTCCAGCCATCTATGGCCTCAATGCTCGAGTGCTGCGCACCCATTATAAGCTGGTTGCCCACAAGGCTCTTCAGTTCGATGGAACTTGCCGGCACAAGCTCCTCGCTGTCGAGGTCGCCATGGGCAAACCATTGGCGCAGGTCCCATACATTGGTGTCGGCAGCATTGAAAGTAGCAGCATCTACATCGTAGTTTACAGCCCAGCCGTTGCTGAAGCCACTCTCCCATGCCGATGTTATCATGAACACCGGCCTGCACTTCGAGTTCTTGAACTTCTCTATTGCAGCAGCAAGAGCCTCTATTGTAGCAATTTCGGCGGTGACACTGTTATATGCAGCCTGCAGGTCGTTATATGCAGTTGTCAGATACTCGCCCACGGCTGGATTGTTGCTATGCTTACTGTTGTTGAGATAATATTCGGCCTCCATTTTCACAAGCTCCAGCGCCGGAGCGATAATACCATTCCCCGCAAGGCTTGTATGGTAGAAATCGTATATTTTGTCATAGCAACCGCTAACATCGGTCGTATTGGGCAGCATATAGAACTCCGACAGGGTAAACTCCTTGGGGCTCCCGTTCATGTTCACGTTCACACTCTCAACCACAAAACGCCAATAGCGGTATTTATTGCCATCGCCGCTCTTTACCAAAGTAGAGAAGTAGTACATTTCATTGGCAAGATTTGTTGTCTGCGAACCGGCTTCGGTGTAGCTTGTGCCGTCGTTGCTGCACCACACGGATATGGTGACAGGGCGGCCGTCGGTTCTCTGGAAGTTAGTCTTCAGATAGTAGAAGAACTCACTCACTTCGTTGCCCTCGCCGAGGTCGGCCTCAAGATAGTGATACTCCGCGCCCTCGTCGCCATCGGCCGTTGTCCAGAAACTGGTGGTGTAGACACCATCTATGAGATTGCATGTCGACGAGCCCTCGTCGCCCGACGGTGCATTGCTGTAATATGCCTCGCAACCGTTCTGCACAAGGCCCACCATCTGTTGCAGCGTATATGGATACTGCCATGCCGCATTTGCAGCAAGATAATAGAGAGCATCCGATATTACCACATCTGCGGTAGACTTTATATTCCAGGTTGTTGCAGTAGTTGCACAAACCACATTTTTTTCATCGGCCCGATAAAGATAACCGCTTGCCCAATCTTTGGACTGAATAGTTACAGTATATATACCATTTTCTGTGTCAATGTTTACAACATTCAGTTTCCATTCACCGGCCTGAGCCTTGTCGGCAACCAACTTGACAGCCCCCGTTAGCCTGTCGGGAACACCGATATATAGGTTAGAGGCCTCATTGTATATATAAAACACACCATTGCTCACAACCTCCATTTTCCACACATTGGTATGGGTATTTTCTGTTGTATTCACCGTCAATGACGTTGTATTTGTCGAAAGGAAAGTACCATCGGCTTGCGTATATATATTGACATTATTAAAGTCGAACACAGCATCATAAGCGCCTTTCAATGAATTTATTATTCTGTTTACCGTTTCGAAATCCTCTACAGTACTCCCAAGCGTACTATGAAGACGATTTAAAATTGATGATCGTTTATCTTTCAACTGGAATTTATTCCACAACAATACAAATCCTTGAATAATCGCATTTATATTTACACCATATTTCTCCCACACATCAACTTCATCGCACATATCATAAGCCTCCTGCGCCAGCGCATCGAGGCCGGTGATTGGGCCGAAATCGGTTATTTGCTCAAGCACCCACACCGAATTTTCATCGGTTGCCAAGTAGAAATCGGTAATACCCTCATCGCTGTTCCAGTGAAGCGCACCACCCTCAATAAAAATATTGTGGCCCGCCCCCTGCGCGTTTATGGCAATTTCGGCACCGGCAGCTGTCCACAAATCGGGAGCAGCGCAAAGCAGCTCGCTCTCGTATGTGTGCATGTATACCTTTCCCGAGTTACCGCCTGCACCATAGGCAAAATAGAACATGTTGTATGTATCGAGCCCTGTTGCAGTACTTCCGCCACCCGAGAATGTACCCTCGTTGGTGCTCATAGGGAAGCGCTTTCCGTCGAAACGCAGGTACTCGCCTGTACCGTTATTCTTTATCACATACCACACGGCATTGGCAGGGTCTACCCCATTGGCATTGATTGTCTGCCCGGCGGCAGTTTGTACAAAACAGAAATAAACCGCTACAAGTAGCAGCAATGATAGTTTTTTCATAATCGTTCAGATTGAATAGTAATGACACCGTAAGGAGCAAAGAGAGGCTCCTGAAAGGCTTTTATTCAAATATTCATTTTGAATGTGCAAAAACAACACTTTTCCACCCTATTTGCAAATATTTCAACAGAATACACGAATTTTTTAAAAAAATAATCACAAAATCACAAAGTGTAGCAAATTTTTATACACTTTTCCAAACAACCACAAAGGGAGAAAAACACGCAGTGCTCCTCTTGTTTGTAATCAATGAAAGCACACATTCTACAAGAACAAAAGAACATATAAGTACTCCTCTTGTTTGAAATCAAGAGGACGGCGCGGGTGAGCGCCGTTTGCTTTCGGCGAAACTTTGCTGCACTCGTTGTAAAACGTTCAAGCAAGCTTGCGTTTAACTCGCTGGCACAAGCTTTGCGACGACGTAACATTTATGTTACCAAAGGAGTCCCGAAGGGCCAACCCACATAGTGACTGAGGAGATAAAAAGAACAAGAAGATAAAACAAACGCACAGCAATATCCATACCCCTCACCCCTGCGGGGAGCTCCCCTAACTTATGGGAGCACT
>JAUNQV010000100.1:3939-7508 GCA_030535995.1 Bacteroidales bacterium | reverse complement strand
CCCCGATGTTTTCAAAAATCGAAAGAGGTGATAGACGTGCAAAACGCACACAAGTAATTCAAATAGCCAACTATTTCAATGTTGACGAAAAAGAACTTCTCACTCTCTGGGTTGCGGATAAAGTCCTCGATGCAGTGGAGGATGAAGAGGAATTAAAATCAGATGCTATAAAAGTTGCTCAGTCAAGCATCGGATAAATAAAGACTAATACTTTAGAAAAGAATAAACATGTCAAAAGCACAATTAAAAAGGCACCTAACAAAGTTAACAAAAGAGCAGGTTATAGATGTGGTTTTGGAACTTTACGAAGCACGTAAAGAAGCCAAAGAATATCTTGAATTTTACATAAATCCAAATGACGGCGCCAAATTGGAAGAATATAAGAAAATAATCTACAATGAATTCTATCCAAATCGTGGTGAGCCCAAATGCCGCTTCAGCATTTGCCGAAAAGCAATAAGTGATTTCAAGAAACTGAAACCATTTCCATCTTGCTTAGCCGACTTAATGTTATTCTATATTGAAACAGGCGTAAACTTCACCGTAGAATATGGCGATATGTGGGAACAATACTATACTGCTTTAGAAAACAATTTTGACAAGGCTATGGAATTCATATACAAGAATGGTTATTTGGAAGAACTTCGCCCGCGTATTGAGAAGATGCTTAAAACATCGGAAGAATGTGGTTGGGGTTTCCCAGATACTTTATATGATTTCTACTATCGATATCAATAGAAAAGGATTGAAAAAGTAGCCCAATTCTTTGCTCAATCAAGGAATTTGGCTACTTTTGTTTCAGAGTTGTTTGACAAAGCATAATGCAGAAGATTGGTGCAATCCTAAAGTCGCCAAATCGTTACCAACAACTTTCTATCATAGCATTCGCTATTTGTGTATCAATCAGATACGGAATAATTGATTATCCAGAGCAAAGATACTCTTTATGCCTGCTGTTGCAAATGTTATTGAGTGCAAAATAATCCTTTCGGTTGTTATTTTGAGTATTTTTGTTATCTTCGCATTGTTGCATTATATAATTGACAAACTTCAGGCGCTAATGGATTACAACAATATTTTAGAAAAGATATTCAGGGCTGTGGAGCCGCTTGCAGGTGAAGGAGAGGTCGCCGGTTATATTCCGGCGCTGGCAAAGGTGTCGCCCGACAAGTTCGGCATGTGTATAAACACCATTGACGGTGAGGTATTCGCTATAAAGGATGCCGACGAGCGATTCTCAATACAGAGTATCTCAAAAGTCTTTGCACTGGCTATCTGTTTGTCATTGAGGGGGGAAATGCTGTGGAAAAGGGTTGGCAAAGAGCCCTCGGGTACAGCTTTCAACTCTCTTGTACAGCTTGAGGTTGAACATGGAATTCCGCGCAATCCTTTTATAAATGCGGGCGCAATGGTGCTGTGCGATATCATCCTTAATTCTGTTGAGAACCCCGAGGAGAGTTTCCTATCGTTCGTGCAGGAGCTCTGCGGTTCGCAAAGTGTGCAGTATAATAGGGAGGTGGCGCGTTCGGAGCGTGAGACAGGGTTCCTGAATGCTGCAATTGCAAACATGTTGAAGTATCACAAGAACATAGAGTGTGATGTGGAGCGGGTTCTGCAGTTCTATTTCCTGACCTGTTCTGTTGAACTCTCCTGCAGAGAACTTGCCCATGCGTTCCTGGCTTTTGCCAATCATAGAAAGAATTTCTCTTATGCCGGTATTTCGCTGACATCGTCACAGGTGAAGCGTATGAATGCAATAATGCAGACATGCGGTTTCTACGATGAGGCCGGTGAGTTCTCTTACCTTGTGGGCCTGCCCGGAAAGAGTGGTGTGGGCGGTGGAATTGCCGCTATATATCCTCTACGCTACTCGGTGGCGGTGTGGAGCCCTCGCCTTAACTCGAAAGGAAATTCCGTTATGGGAATGAAGGCGCTTGAACTGCTGACAACAGAAACGGAAGAGTCCATTTTTTAATGATGTGAATATATTTTTGAAACAAAAAAAATAATTGTATGTTTGTAAAGGTGTAAAACAGTTTTGTCGGTACTGTATACACTGCTGATATGAATACAAGACAGTTCTAATTTAAATATTGGTATTATGAAGAATTTCAGAAAATCACTCCTGTTTGCAATTGCATTGCTATTCTCGGTGACAGTGGCTTTTGCCCAGAACAAACCAAACATCCGTATTCTTGCAACCGGTGGAACAATTGCCGGCTCGGGTGCTTCGGCTACAAAGACCAACTATTCGGCAGGCCAGGTAGCCATAGGGGCCTTGCTCGATGCTGTTCCTGCAATAAAGGATATAGCAAATGTGGAGGGCGAGCAGGTGGTAAATATCGGTTCGCAGGATATGAGCGACAATGTGTGGCTCACCCTCGCAAAGAGAGTCAACGAACTTGTGGCGCAGTCCGATGTTGACGGTATTGTAATCACTCATGGTACCGATACAATGGAAGAGACAGCCTTTTTCTTGAGCCTTGTTGTGGGTAATGAAAAGCCGGTGGTGCTTGTTGGTGCAATGCGTCCGTCGACAGCTATCAGCGCCGACGGCCCTGCCAATCTCTACAATGCTGTAGTAACAGCAGCTTCTCCTCTTTCAAAGGACCGTGGCGTAATGGTGTGCATGAACGGCAAGGTGTTCGGTGCCCGTGATGTCACAAAGACCAACACCATGAGTGTCGAGACTTTCCAGTCGCCCAATTTCGGTCCTTTGGGTTATATCCACAACGGAAAGGTAATTTATAATGTGGCTCCGGAGAAGCCTCATGCAGCACTTTTCAATGTTGACGGCTTGAAATCTTTGCCGAAAGTGGGTATTGCATACGGGTACTCAAATGTTGAGGGCGATGTAGTAAAGATGATGGTGAAGAAGGGATATAAAGGTATTGTAAATGCCGGTGTCGGTAATGGCAATATCCACAAGAATGTATTTCCCGAGCTTATAAAGGCGCGTGAAGAGGGTGTGATTGTCGTGCGCTCAAGCCGTGTGCCGACAGGCGCAACTACACTCGATGCCGAGGTTGATGACAATAAATACCAGTTTGTGGCATCGTGGGGGCTCAATCCCCAAAAGGCGCGTATCCTTCTTATGCTTGCTTTGACAAAGACCGACGACTGGAAGAAAATACAGGAATATTTCAACGAGTATTAATCTATAATTGCTATTATTATGAAAAGGTTTGCAATATGTGTGCTTTTGGCCTCTTCGGCAATGCTTGCTGCTGCGCAGGTTAAATCGAATAACGATAAAGTTCCTTCGGGGGAGCCTTCGCTTGTTGAACGTGTAGCAAAAATAGAGAAGCAGAATGATTGGTTCAACCTGTACATGAATATGAACGGCAGCTTCAATGCCGATTTCAACCAGGGCGGTGTGAACGGCTTGAGTCAGGGCGCTTTCCGCATAAACCAATTGCGTATTGAGGCGAAGGGTAAGGTGAATGATTGGCTGTCGTACCGTTGGCGTCAGCGCCTTAACCGCGACAATGACGGCAGCAACGACATTGACAATGCACCTACATCTATCGATATTGCCGGCATAGGCGTGAAATTGAGCGACAAATGGT
>JAUNQV010000100.1:0-3882 GCA_030535995.1 Bacteroidales bacterium | reverse complement strand
AAGCAGTGTGCTGCGTACGGTGGTTTCGAGTTCGACCTCAATCCCATCGAGATATACCAGTACAGTGAGATAATAAACAACATGAGCAACTTCATGACCGGTTTGACCGTTACATACGATTTTAACCCCAACCAACAGTTGCAGTTCCAGGTACTCAACAGCCTTAACGAGGGTACAGAGGCTACTTACGGTAAAAATCTCGAACATAGCCGTATGCCTCTTGTATATACATTGAACTGGAATGCCAATATGTTCGGAGGTTTCTGGCAGACTCGTTGGTCGGTTTCTCTCATGGATGAGGCCAAGGACAAATACATGTATTATGTTGCACTCGGTAACCAGTTCAACTTCTCGAAGCGCTGCAATATGTATATCGACCTCATGAGCTCTACAGAGGAACTCGACCGCAAGGGTATAATGACCAATATGCTTGGCGGTCGCGACAGGTTCGACAAACACAATGCATTCAATGCGATGTATAACTCTGTAGTTGCAAAGGTGAACTACCGCTTCAAACCAAAATGGAACTTCTTTGTTAAAGGTATGCTTGAGAGTGCTGCAATGTTCAAGAGTGAGGATGGTGTAGAGAAGGGTAACTACCGTACATCGCTGGGTTATGTGACAGGTGTTGAGTTCTATCCGATGGATACAAACCTCCACTTCTATCTCACTTTTGTAGGCCAAAGCAACTTCTTTACCGAGAGGGCAAAGATGTATGGCAACGACGATTACAGCACACAAAGGGTGTCGGTGGGTTTCATCTATCAACTGCCGGTATTCTGACACAAACTGAACTGCTATGCTGATACAACTTCTACTGGTTCTCCTTTTTATAATAATCGGTGCCCGTCTGGGTGGTATCGGCCTGGGTGTGATGGGTGGAGTAGGCGTTGCTGTGCTCACCTTCGTGTTCGGGCTTGAACCCGGGGAACTGCCGATAGATGTAATGCTGATGATTGCTGCCGTAATTTCGGCAGCGGCCTGCATGCAGGCCGCCGGCGGTCTCGATTATATGGTGAAACTGGCCGAGAGAATACTTCGCAAACACCCGCAGTATGTTACAATACTTGCTCCGTTGGTTACATATACCTTTACGTTCCTTGCAGGTACCGGGCACGTGGCCTATTCGGTGTTGCCTGTGATAGCCGAGGTGGCAACAGAAACCAAGATACGCCCCGAGAGGCCGCTTGGTATTGCGGTTATTGCATCGCAGCAGGCGATAACGGCTTCGCCAATCTCTGCAGCTATGGTGGCACTTCTCGGTATGCTTGCTGGGTTCGACATAACTCTGTTCGACATCCTGAAGATAAGTATCCCTGCAACGCTCATCGGCGTTCTCATAGGTGCGCTTGTATCTATGAAGGTGGGTAAGGAACTCACCAGCGACCCGGAGTATCTCAAGCGCCTGAAAGCGGGTGAACTTAACATGGCGCATGTTGAACTGAAAGATGTGAAGAATATGTTCAATGCGCGGATTTCGGTTATATTGTTCATTGCGGCTACAATGCTTATTGTGCTCTTCGGCTCTTTCGAGTCGTTGCGTCCGGAATTCGGTGGTGTGCGTCTTGGCATGCCTGTGGTTATTGAAATGACGATGCTTGCAACAGCCGCGATAATTCTGCTTGTGACACGCTGCGATGGCATAAAGGCTGCGCAGGGTAGTGTGTTCTCGGCCGGAATGCAGGCTGTGGTGGCAATATTCGGTATCGCATGGATGGGCGATACTTTCATAAGCGGCAATGAGGCTGCGCTGACCGAGTCAATAGAGCATGTGGTTACAGATATGCCATGGCTGTTTGGCGTTGCGCTGTTCGTGATGTCGATATTGCTGTATAGCCAAGCAGCTACTGTCAAGGCTATAGTTCCGTTGGGTATTGCGCTGGGTATCTCTCCAATGATGCTTATTGCTCTATTCCCAGCGGTGAACGGTTACTTCTTTATCCCGAACTATCCAACTTTGGTGGCGGCGATAAATTTCGACCGTACAGGTACTACCAGAATAGGACGGTGGGTGCTTAACCACTCTTTTATGCTTCCGGGAATGGTAGCCACGGTGGTCGCTATCTGTGCCGGTTTGTTAATGATACAGTTCTATTAAAGATAAAAGGGTTGCCGAATTTTTTTGGCAACCCTTTTATCTTGAAAGGTGTGTGATGTTCTGCTTTTTTTTGAGTAAATTTGCAACACGGTATACCTGAAAGGTAAACAAAGTATTGCTATAAATAGGTTTTGATATGACATTCTTTACTTCGGGAAATGTTCTTTTCATAGGTTCACTGCTTATATTCTGCAGTATCCTCATTACGAAGGCGGGCGGACGTTTCGGAATGCCTGCGCTGTTGCTTTTCCTTGTAGCCGGTATGCTCTTCGGCAGCGATGGCCTCGGTATTCATTTCGACAATGTGGGGCAGGCGCAGTTTGTGGGCATGGTTGCGCTGTGTGTAATTCTTTTTACCGGTGGCGTTGAAACGAAATTAAGGGATATAAAACCGGTGATGGGTGCAGGGCTCACTCTTTCAACGGTCGGGGTGCTGCTGACGACTGTGTTTACAGGCCTCTTTATCTATGGCCTTTCGGCGTGGGATTATATCTCTTTCGAACTTCCGCTGATAACATGTTTTCTGCTTGCAGCAACAATGTCCTCTACCGACTCGGCTTCGGTGTTCAATATATTGAGGGGCAAGAGTATAAACCTGAAGAACAATATGCAGCCGTTGCTTGAACTTGAGAGCGGAAGCAACGACCCCATGGCATATATATTGACTATTGTTCTAATACAGCTGGCGCTCACTGTCGGTGATGCCGGCGTGGGCAATCTCGATATTCCCGTTCTTGTGGTGAACTCTCTCAAGGTTCTTGTACAGCAGTTTGCTGCAGGTGCCATGATTGGTGCCGGTGCGGGCTTTGCTACTGTGTGGTTCATGAATAGGGTGAATATAAACAATATCCCTCTCTATTCGATAATGCTTATGAGCATTGTCTTCTTTACTTTCTCAATGACCGATATGCTCGACGGTAACGGTTATCTTGCCGTTTATATAACAGGTATAATAGTAGGAAACAACAAAATGAAGGACCGCAAGCAGGTGGTGGCTTTCTTTGACGGAATGACCTGGATAATGCAGATAGGCATGTTCCTGCTGCTTGGTCTGTTGGTCGACCCGAGCGAGATGTGGAAGAGTGCACTTGCAGCGTTTTTGATAGGCCTGTTCATGATGGTTGCAGCGCGCCCTTTAAGCGTATTCCTTTCGTTGCTGCCGTTCAAGTCGATACCGGCACGTTCAAAGCTTTTTGCTTCGTGGGTGGGGCTTCGCGGTGCGGTACCTATCATATTTGCAATGTATCCTGTAGTGGAGCATGTACCCGGTAGCGGTGAGATATTCAATATTGTATTCTTTATAACGCTGTTGTCGCTTGTCGTGCAGGGCAGTACCATTGTTGCCGCTGCAAAGAAACTCGACCTGATGCTACCTGTCGCTGCAAAAAAGGAGTTTGATGTGGAGTTGCCCGAGGAGGCCGGAGAGCAGACGGAGATAACGGTTACAGAGGAACTGATAGCGGAGAAAGGCAATACCTTGCAGGCTCTTGAACTTCCCAAAGGGGTGCTTGTGATATTCATCAAACGTGGTGAAAGGTATATTGTACCCAATGGCGGGGTAGAGCTTCAACCGGGTGATCATCTGCTGATGATAGCAAGTTCTGAGATTGAAGAATGAAACGAAGATGACTAAAAAGTGTATTTGCTACTCCAAGTATTGCTTCGCTCGTTGTAAAATAACGAAGTAAACTTTGTATTCAGCTCGCTTGCACAAGCCTTAACTACATCTTTTTATGGTTCAGTAGCAAAAAGGTGTGGTTTTTTATGAGTGCAATGCAATTATT
>JAUNQV010000099.1 GCA_030535995.1 Bacteroidales bacterium | reverse complement strand
CCAGGTGATGCCCGGCACGCTACGAGGCACACTTCCGTGCTTGATGTGTAGGTCGCTGGTGCAGATGCTGCTCATCGTCACACGAACAATGGCATCGGTAGGTTCAATGAGTGTAGGCTTCGGCTTCTCAACCATAGCGAACTATGTATGTGTATGCTTTAATAAATGTCTGAATATTTATTTTTCCAACTTCCAACCGCCATCTCCGTGATAAATCATCTGCTTGGTCATGCCACCGTCGATGCAGATATTCTCGCCTGTTATAAAGCCGGCTTTGTCGCTGCAAAGGAACAGCACCATATTGGCAATATCCATGGGATTGCCAACTCTGCCGGCAGGTTGCTGCCTGGCATCGGGCCCTTCATAAACGGTGTATGCCGTATCTATCCAACCCGGGGAAATGGAGTTTACTCTCGCTCTTCCTGCCAGGCTGACAGCCAATGCGTGAGTGAGTGCTGCTATGCCGCCTTTGGCTGCTGTGTAGCTCTCGGTCTGCGGCTGGCTCATGCGGTCGCGCGAGGAAGATATATTGATTATGGATGCACCATAGGTCAAATAGGGCATAAAGAGCTTTACCAAATAGAAAGGTGCGGTAACTCCCACATTCAAAGCATACTGGAATTCTTCATAGGAACATTCATCAATCCCTTTCATCAGTGGCAAGGCATTGTTGACGATGATATCCACTTTGTTGTGCTTCTTCAGCACCTCGGAGGCAAAAGCCTCCAGCACCTCTTTCTTGGATATATCACCAACAAAGTGCTCACCCTCTTGCTTGTCAATCACATGTACTGCGGCACCCAGTGAACGGAACTCTTCGGCAATGCATCTGCCAATTCCGTTGGCACCACCTGTTACTATGACTACTTTATCTTTGAATGTATCTGTTTGCATGAAAAGTGAAGTTTACTTCAAATATACTGACAAACGAGCGAGAAATATGAAGTTTACTTCAATATTTTTCACAGCGAGTGCAGAAAATCTTCGAGGTTTACCTCAAATATACTAATTCTTTGAGCATATTACATAGCATATTCTTCTTTTCTTTCTATCTTCTTTCTAAAATTTTATAAATTTTAATGTGATAATAGGATTAACCAAAAATTTTTAATATGTTTGTTTGGCGCAATAAGGTTTGCTTGCATCTCTTGTTGTGACAAAAATGAAAATAAACTACTTATAACAACCATTAAATAACCATGAGCAAATATCCTAAAATTGGTATACGCCCTACCATCGACGGTCGTCAGGGTGGCGTGCGTGAGAGTCTTGAGGAGAAAACAATGAATTTGGCGAAGGCTGTTGCCGAGTTGATATCGGCCAATGTAAGGCATGCCGATGGTACTCCTGTTGAGTGTGTCATTGCCGATGGCACTATAGGCCGTGTTGCCGAAACGGCTGCTTGCCAGGCAAAATTCGAGCGTGAGGGCGTTGGTGCCACAATATCTGTAACATCGTGCTGGTGCTATGGCTCTGAAACAATGGATATGCATCCTCACTGGCCAAAGGCTGTGTGGGGCTTCAACGGAACGGAGCGTCCTGGTGCTGTATATCTTGCTGCAGTATTGGCCGGGCATGCCCAGAAGGGGCTTCCCGCATTCGGTATCTATGGCCATGATGTACAGGACCTTGCCGACAACACAATCCCTGCCGATGTCGCGGAGAAAATCCTGCGTTGGGCCCGTGCGGCATTGGCTGTTGCCACCATGCGGGGCGAGAGCTATCTTTCCATCGGTAGCCAGTGTATGGGTATTGCAGGAAGCATCGTAGACCAGAATTTCTTCCAGGAGTATCTTGGTATGCGCAACGAGAGCGTTGACGAGACAGAGATACTGCGTCGCATGGACGAGGGAATATATGACCACGAGGAGTATGCCAAGGCTATGGCATGGACCGAGAAATATTGCAAGGTGAATGAGGGTTGGGACAAGAACCGTCCCGAGAAGCAGAAGGACCGTGCAGGCAAGGATGCCGACTGGGAGTTTGTTGTAAAGATGACTCTCATTGTGCGCGACCTCATGAAGGGTAATCCGAAGCTCCGCGAGATGGGCTTCAAGGAGGAGGCTATAGGCCACAATGCCATTGCAGCCGGTTTCCAAGGGCAGCGTCAGTGGACCGATTGGAAACCCAACGGCGATTTCACCGAGGCGCTCATGTGTAGCACTTTCGACTGGAACGGTATACGCGAAGCCTTTGTCGTGGCTACAGAGAACGATGCATGCAACGCTGTGGCAATGCTCTTCGGTAAGCTGTTGACCGGTTGCGGGCAGATGTTCTCCGATGTGCGTACCTACTGGAGCCCCGAGGCTGTAAAGCGTGTGACCGGCAAGGAACTCACAGGCCTTGCTGCCGGTGGCATGATACATCTCATTAACTCCGGTGCTACAACACTCGATGCTACCGGCGCGAGTACAAATGCGGCCGGCGAGCCTTGTATGAAACCTGCATGGGAAATGACCGAGGCCGATGTTGAGGGCTGTCTCAAGAATACAAACTGGATGCCTGCCGACCGTGATTATTTCCGTGGCGGCGGTTTTTCAAGCAACTTCCTTTCAAAGGGCGGCATGCCTGTTACAATGTCGCGCCTTAATCTTATAAAAGGGCTTGGCCCGGTGCTTCAGATAGCCGAGGGCTGGACAGCCGATGTGGAGCCCGAGATACATGATGTGCTGAACATGCGTACCGACCCGACATGGCCTACAACATGGTTCGTGCCGCGCCTCGACGAAGCAAAGGCTCCATTCAAGGATGTATATTCTGTAATGAACAACTGGGGTGCCAACCATGGTGCGATAAGCTATGGGCACATAGGTGCCGACCTCATAACTCTGGCATCAATGTTGCGTATACCTGTATGCATGCATAATGTTCCCGAAGAGAAAATCTTCCGTCCGGCAGCATGGAATGCTTTCGGCATGGATAAGGAGGGTGCCGATTACAGGGCATGCCAAAATTACGGTCCGGTCTATAAGTGATATCCCAAAAACTTGAATTTATGATTACCGACTTACATATAAAGGAATTCATCAGGCAGGCGCATCGCGTAGGCGATGCCGGCCTGACTGTGTGCAGCAGCGGCAACCTGTCGTGGCGTGTAGGCGACGAGGCTCTTGTCTCGGGTACCGGCTCATGGGTGCCGAATATACAGAGAGAGAAGGTGTCGCAGTGCGTTGTCGCTACAGGCGAGGTGCTCAATGGTGTGAAACCTTCGATGGAGAGCGGTTTCCACCTGGGTGTGTTGCGTGCCCGTCCCGATGTGAATGTGGTACTGCACTTCCAGTCGCCCTATGCGACATCGGTTTCATGTATGAAGAAGAAACCCGAGAACTTCAACGTAACGGCCGAGGTGCCTTGCCATGTGGGGCGCGAGATTCCTGTAATACCATATCTCCGCCCGGGTTCTCCGGAGCTTGCAGCGGCTGTGGTTGAGGCTATGAAGGAGCATAATTCGATACTGCTCACTAACCATGGTCAAGTGGTGTGTGGAAAGGATTTCGACCAGGCTTTTGAACGTGCCATGTTCTTTGAGATGGCATGCCGCATAATAGTGCAGAGCGGTGGCGATTATTCCGTGCTAACCCCACAGGAGATTGAAGACCTCGATATATATGTACTGGGCAAGAAGAGCCCTATGTAAAGCCGTTTGCCGATGAAGAAGGTTTATCTTGCTGCAGACTTTGGCGGAGGCAGCGGTCGAGTAATGGCAGGTTGGCTCGAAAGCGGGCGCATTGTAATGGAAGAGGTCCATCGCTTCGGTAACCGCCAGGTGTGTCTTGGAGGAACTCTTTATTGGGATTTTCCGGCTCTGTTCGAGGATATGAAGGCCGGTCTTAAAGCGGCTACCGAAAGGGGCTATAATGTGGTGAGCATCGGCGTGGATACTTGGGGCGTTGATTTTGGCCTCATTGACCGCGATGGCAAGCTCCTTGGCAACCCTGTTTGTTACCGTGACGGGCGCACCGCCGGAGTGCCGGAGGCTGTGTTGAAGATACTTGACCCAAAGGAGCATTACCGCACAACGGGAATAGAGGTGATGGAGATAAACACTCTTTCGCAATTGTACAGCATGAAGGGAAGTGCACAGCTTGAGGCAGCAGATAAACTGCTTTTCATGCCCGACCTATTCTGTTATTTCCTCACCGGTGTATCATGCAACGAGTATTGTATTGCATCGACATCGGAACTCCTTGACGCGAGGAAACGCGACTGGTCGTTTGAAACAATACGTGCATTGGGGTTGCCCGAAAGGATTTTCGGCAAAATAGTTATGCCCGGTAGTGTACGTGGCACTCTCCGCAGTGATATTGCTGCCGAAACAGGGCTTGGCAATGATGTCAAGGTAGTAGCAGTAGGTTCACACGATACTGCATCGGCAGTGGCAGCCTTGCCCGCAATCGAGGGTGACGGGCCTGTGGCTTTCCTTAGTTCCGGTACATGGTCGTTGCTCGGTGTTGAACTGCCCGAACCGCTCTTGACCGAAGAGGCGCGCCTTGCCGGCTTTACCAATGAGGGTGGGGTAGGCGGCAGAATACGTTTCCTGCAGAATATCACCGGCTTGTGGATACTGCAACGTCTGATGAACGAGTGGAGGGAACGAGGTGAGGAGGTCTCTTATACAGAACTTATTCCGGCAGCAGAGAATGCCTGCATAGAGAGTATAATACCTGTTGATGATGCGATCTTCATGAATCCGCCTTCAATGGAGAAGGCTCTGTGCAGCTACTGCGCTTCTACATCGCAGGCTGTGCCGCAGAACAAGGCGGAGATGGCGCGTTGCCTGTTTCTTTCATTGGCAAAGAGATACCGCGATGCCATAGCCGGTGTAAACGAGATGATACCTTCACCATTGAAGCGTCTTCATATAATAGGAGGTGGTTCGCAGAATGCCTTGCTCAACCAAATGACAGCCGATGCGCTTGGTATACCGGTGTGGGCCGGGCCCGTTGAGGCGACGGCAATGGGTAACATCCTGGTTCAGGCTATGGCTGCAGGAGAGGTCGATGGATTGGCCGGGCTGCGCAATGTGGTGCGCCACAGCGTATCGCCAAAGGTATATGAACCGCATGAATGAACAATTAAAACAAAAAAATAATGGAAAATCCGAAGAATGGCTATCCTGTACAAGAGTACAAAAGGGCAGTGAAACGCTATTGCCAGACACTTGACCTGCGCGATAATCCCCAACTCATTGCCGAATACCGCAAGCGTCACACCCGTGAGCATGCATGGAAAGAGGTTCTCGATGGTATACGTCAGGTTGGTATACTGGAGATGGAGATATACATATTGGGCACACGCCTCTTTATGATTGTAGAGACACCGCTCGATTTTGAATGGGACGATGCTATGGCGCGTCTTGCAACATTGCCGCGTCAGGCTGAGTGGGAAGATTATATGGCCGAGTTCCAACTTGTGAAGGCCGGAATGGCATCGGCCGAGAAATGGCAACTTATGGAGCGTATGTTCCATCTTTATTGAAACTATAAACAAATAAATATGAAATCAAAACTTATTGAGAAAAAGTATCTTGTCACTTTCATTCTTGTTACATCGCTTTTTGCCTTATGGGGGTTCGCCAATGATATAACGAACCCCATGGTTGCGGCATTCCAGACAGTTATGGAACTCTCGCCATTCGAGGCTTCTTGGGTGCAATTTGCCTTTTATGGCGGATATGCTACAATGGCTGTTCCGGCAGCGCTGTTCATCCGCCGTTACAGCTATAAGAGCGGTATCCTCTTGGGATTAGGACTCTATGCAATCGGTGCCTTCCTCTTCATTCCGGCTGCCTACATGCAGAATTTCATCTTCTTCTGTATGTCTCTTTATATTCTCACATTCGGTCTTGCATTCCTTGAGACAACCGCAAACCCTTTTATTCTTTCGCTCGGCTCAAAAGATACTTCGACCAGGCGCTTGAACCTTGCGCAGGCTTTTAATCCTATGGGTTCCCTGCTTGGTATGGCGGTAGCTTCATTCATTGTGTTGCCTTCGTTGGTGTCCGATTTCAGAAGTGCTGACGGCAGCAATATATACGAGGCTGCATTGAGTGAAAAAGCGGTAGTTATTCCTGATTCATCCGTAGCAGAAGAGAATGCCGTTGTCGACGGTTTCACTTGGGTATGGGCTGCCGATGCAAATATTAAAGAGAAAAATGATACAGTAGCGGTGGCATATACCGACTTTTCGAATTACATCGATAAGAGTATATCGCAAGGGGTTGACTTGTCATCTATAAGGGTGAGAGTCGATAGTACGGTGCTTAATGGTGAAGAAAAAGCGCCCCTCGTTTTTACTGACAAAGAAAAGGGCGATGTAAGGTATCATGACCTCAACGAAATTCGTAACCCTTACGTTATACTCGGTATTGTTGTGGTGCTGATATTTATTGTTTTTGTACTCAAGAAGATGCCGCAGACCTCTTCTGAAGATAAACAGGATAAAGCTTCAGCAACCCTTCGTCGTCTATGGCACAATACCATCTACAGGGAGGGAGTAGTGGCTCAGATGTTCTATGTAGCTGCTCAAATAATGGTATGGACATTCATCATCCAGTATGCCGACAATCTTGGAATCAATAAGGCAACAGCGCAGAATTATAATATTGTTGCAATGATTATGTTCCTTTGCAGCCGTTTTATAACCACATTCCTCATGAAGTATGTCAACTCACGTGTGTTGCTCGCAGTCTTCGGCGTGGGTGCCATGCTCTGTTCATTAGGAACAATCCTCTTTGTAGGCATGGCGGGTCTCTATTGCTTGGTTGCAATATCGGCATTCATGTCGCTGATGTTCCCTACAATCTATGGTATAGCTCTTGAAGATGTCGATAGTCAGGATACCTCGCTTGGTGCAGCATTCCTTGTAATGGCGATTGTGGGCGGTGCTGTTATGCCTCCTCTTCAGGGCCTAATTATTGGTCAGGAGGTCATTTGTGGCTGCCCGGCTGTGAATATCTCGTTTGTGTTGCCACTTGTATGCTTCCTTGTTGTTACAGTATACGGCATGCGCTCGTACAAGAAAATGAAAGGATAACATCTGCTCTGCTGTTTTAATTGAAATCGGTGTAAATTTTATACAGTACAGCTACGGTGCATTAATTAAGCAACATAGGGAAAAGCCAATTGGCTTTTCCCTATATTCTGTTTGTGATTCCGAAGCAATCAAAAGTGATTCCGTTGGGATTTACGAAGCTTTGTAAATATACTTTATCACTTCTGTATTATTGCTTGTCATCGGCATTTCGGCCTTCTGGTATGCTAAAAAACAGATTTTGAGAGGAATTTCGCTTTTATCTTCGCTTTTATTTTTGCCTCTGTTATCCATATTTATCTCATTATTTTTAGTTTCTTATTGCAATGCTTTTAATGCAAAGTACGCATACTAAAGTACGCATCGTTTGTTTGTTAGACAAAACTACAAAAAATAATCCAAATATGGAATCATAACCCTGCTTTATTTGCATTCTTTTTATTCATCTAGGGGAGAGTGGAAAGAAGGATGTACACTATTTGTTTCTTGAAAATATGGTAATCATAGCCAGTTAATACCCACACATTATATCC
>JAUNQV010000026.1:3866-23033 GCA_030535995.1 Bacteroidales bacterium | reverse complement strand
TTCTTGCAAAGGAGCCCATGAAAGGGATGGACAAAGTCAATCCCGACCAAGCCAGCCGGGAGCTTGCTCACAGACTGGATAGAGAGCAAAACAAGGAAAACGCGGCAGCGCTCTTGTTTCTTGCAAAGGAGCCCATGAAAGGGATGGACAAAGTCAATCCCGACCAAGCCAGTCGGGAGCTTGCTCACAGAGCCCAACGTAAAACAAAACAAAAGGAAGCTATTAGGCTTCATTTTTTCATTTTCAGAACTCCACTCCGTAATCAGAAGCCAACATTTCAAAGCAGCCACAATGAAACAGCCAGTATCACCCGAAGAGAGCAACCGCAAAGAGGCCTTCGGCCTATGGATGTCATCGCCGATGCCTATGGTAACGCTCACAAAAACATTCGACATAACACATGTTGTAAAGAGAAGCCGGCAGAAAGGGCTTAGCCCCAACATGCTCCTCTGCTGGTGCATAGGCAAGGCCGCAAGCCTCACAAAGGAGTTCTACACCATACCCGAAAAGGGCAAACTGTTCAGATACAATTCTCTTGCCATAAATGTGATTGTAAACAATACAAAAGGCGGAATAAACTCATGCGACATCCCTTATTCTGACGAACTTGAGACATTCTGTGCGGAATACACAAGACTGACAGTTGCAGCAAGAACAAACTGCAAAAGTATATTCAATGAGGAGCACATGATTATAGGAACGTCAGCAATGCCGGCTACAGAGCTGGACTCTGTTGTCAACCAGTATACCGAAATGTTCTGCAACCCCATGCTCCTGTGGGGAAAATTCAGGAAAGGATGGTTCAGAACCACGCTGCCAATCTCTTTCCAGTTTCATCACGTTCAGATGGACGGCGGACATGCCGCACAATTTCTGGAAAACCTGCAGCAGACAATCTCCACACTATAAAAAAAAAAGAAAAACAAAAAGAAAAAGAAAGCGCCCGGCGGCCCGCCGGGGCCGCCTGACTTATTTACGGAAGAGAAGAATATCAATAGTTGTTCTTCTTAACCTCAAAGTACGCCTGGGGGTGCAGACATGCGGGACACAATTCTGGAGCGTCGGTAGCCGTATGCACATATCCACAGTTGCGGCACTGCCATGTAACAGCCTCTGTCTTCTTGAAGACAGTTCCGTTCTCAACATTCTTCAAGAGAGCGAGATAGCGCTCTTCATGACCCTTTTCAGCCTCGGCAATTCTGCGGTACATCACGGCAATTGCGGGGAAGCCTTCAGCATCGGCAATATCCGCAAAACGGGGATAGTCGGCTGTCCACTCCTCATTCTCGCCGGCAGCTGCCGCCTTGAGGTTTTCGGCGGTTGTACCTATAACGCCTGCGGGATAGCAAGCCGTAATCTCTACCATGCCGCCCTCGAGCCACTTGAACATGCGCTTTGCATGCTCTTTCTCCTGGTCGGCTGTTTCCTGGAATATTGCTGCTATCTGCTCAAAACCCTCCTTCTTTGCAGCGCTTGCAAAGTATGTATAACGCATTCTTGCCTGTGACTCACCGGCAAATGATGTAAGCAAATTCTTCTCTGTTTTTGTTCCTTTGATGCTCTTTTCCATAATAGTAATATTTATCGTTAATTTAAATCCTTAATACATTATAAATCTTTTTTCCAAAGCCCGTGCAAGTTACAATACTCATAAACGGCAATAGGCTTCTCCTTGCACACGCAGAACTCTGCAACCGGTTCGTCCTTAAGGAGATGTTGCATTCCGCCATTCTGCGTCTCCACATAAATGAAAGCTATATGATGTTCTGGCGTCAACGGGTGACGGACACTACCCACTTCAACTTTCATTGTACACTTGTCTGCCATTGTAACATGCGGCACATGCTTTTCAGCACTGGCATCTACTGTATTCGCCACCAGCTCCTGCATTTTTTCGCCACAGCACACAACCGGCACACCGGAGTCAACCATTTTCGCTATCACGTTGCCGCAATGGGCACATTTGTAAAATTTTACAGCCATTATCTTTCAAATTTCGGTTAATAACAAACACACTCGAACGAATGTCAACAACACAAACAGCGGTTAAACCCCATTTGTTCAGCAATGACACTGCAATTCTTTTTCAAGAAAAGAATTTATTCCCGCAGAACAAAGTTCCCGATTAAAAATATTAAGGCTGTTAACTAAATTTAATAAAATCCCAAGAGTCGGGAAACGGCATTTGACGACGAAGTTCATCCAACCCCAAGGTCGGTATTGTTGACAAGCACTTCAATCTTGGGATTATCCTTTATGAGAGGATACACCTCACTTACAAACCATGCATCAAGTTCCTCATTGCGCTTCACGGGAGTGCCATTCTCACAGAAAAGATTTACACTGAAATACTCGAAATAACGGCTGGCAGTTTCAATATCAGCAACTATGCGCTCACGCGAATCGTCTGTTGTACAGCACAGCAGACAAACTCCTTGGAAATATTTTGCCACATCCTCGGGAGTAACCCATGAGGGAATACCTTTATTCCACTTTTCACGAAGAGCCTGATCGAAACTTTCCACCCCACAACGGAACTTCACCGTTGCCGGTGCAAATTTCCCGGCAAACTCCTTCAAACGGTTGCGGTACATAAAGTGCGCCTCGAACCATATTGTGTGGATACCTTTTTCACGAACCACCTGTTGCAGAAGTTCTACCGTCTGCGCATCGAGCTCCATTGCCGAACCGGAATTGATGACATCGAGCACACCATAACAGCCGGTCACGCACTCCAACACCTCGCAGTTCACCGCAAATGGGTCGATACTCGTATCTTCATGATAGTCACAGAAAGTACACTTGCACCAACGACACCCCGTACCCTGCAGAAGCACCAACTCACGTGGCATTTTAGTATGTATGAGAGAATATCTATCCATTGCTTTGTCTATTCAGAATACGGCGTTTGATAAAAACAATTACCGCATAGGCCATAGGAGTTCCGAAAAGCACCTCTATGGAGAGTTTCATCACATATTGCAATACAATCATGAGAAGAAGGTCACGTGTAGAGACAACACCCAAGAAAGCTATAAGAACAAACGGGAGAGTATCGAGCAGATACCCCACAACAGAGCTGCCTATTGTACGAACCCACAAATGGCGGCCACGAGTCAACTTTTTTATTCTCTCCATGAGCCATGCATTGGACAACTCACCGAGCAGGAAGCCCACAAGCGAGCCTACAACAATTCTGGGAACATAGGTAAAGACCTCGTTATAGGCAAGTTCAGTAGTTTCGAGATACTGCGGAGAGGGCAACCACACCCCGACCTGCGTACACACAACCATGAGCACATTACAGACGAAAGTCATCCAAATAACCTTGCGAGCCGTACGATAACCCCAAATCTCGGTAAGTACATCGCCAAGCATATATGCAAACGGAAAAGTTATTGTTCCCGCATCGAAATAGAAAAATCCAAAGAGGCTGATAACCTTTACAGCCATTATGTTGGACACAAGATAGAGAGTAACAAAAAGAGATGTAACAACCATTAGCGACATACTGTCGCCTGTTCGGTTTTTGAAAGGGTTTTCCGATACCTTGTTCATAAGTAAAAATTTACAGGAAGCACTGTTGCTTCTCAATTCTTGGGCAAAGATAGTACAAACGAGCGAGATAGACAAAGCTTGCTTTGGCATTTCACAGCGAGTGCAGTCTATGTTCGCTGTTTACAGCAAAGATAGTGAAAGGCGAGAGAAATAAAAAACAAGCTTGTTTGATTTTTTATTACCGAGCCGCATCCTATCTTATCTAAAGATAGTACAAACACCCCACCGTTACCTTTGCAGTTTGAACACAAACTCCAGGCCGCCACCATGGACATTGCGTGCCGATATTGTACCACCGTGCAGAGCCACGGCATTCTTCACTATGGCAAGCCCCAAACCGGTACCGCCCAGTTTGCGGCTACGACCTTTGTCGACCCTGTAGAAACGCTCAAAGATACGCGCCAGATGCTCCTCGGGAACACCGGCACCGTTATCCGAAAAACTGAAATAATAATACTTCTCATCGCTGCGGAAACAGGTTATGGAAACTTTCGTACCCACACCTGCATAAGTGACGGCATTATCGAGCAAATTGCGAAAAATCGAGTAGAGCATAGAAGCATCACCATTTACAATCAGTGAAGGTGGCAAAGTATTCTCTACACTCATATTCTGCTCTGTTATTCTATTGCCCACCTCCTGCAACATATTACGTACAATGAGCGAAAGGTCAACGCTCTCCTTATTGACACGCTGCACTGCACTTGTCATCTCATTTAGTTGCGAAATATCCTGAACAAGGTTATTCAGACGATTACTTTGGCTATAACAGCGTTGCAGGAAATGCATCAACTGTTCATTTGACAGCCCTCCCGGATAGTTCTGGATAATAGTCTCAAGATACCCCTGTATACTGCACACCGGAGTCTTGAATTCGTGAGCAATATTCTGCGTCAGTTGCCTTTTAAGGCGGCTCTGCTGCTCGGTTGCTGTAATATCATTTATTACAACCTCGTACCCTTTGTCATCGAAAAGCACCGCACGCAGGGCAAACACGCGGCCCGAGACCTCCAGTTTGTCGAGAAGATGTTTCTTGCGCTCCACATTGTTCATGTAGCCGTCGTTGTCGATAAAACGCTTTATATTACGCAGTTCGGGTTGATGGAGAATATTCTCGACCTTCTCGAGATGCGCCGATGAGATGTAATCGGCATACTCACTGAAGAGCGGATTAGCAAACACAAGCCTCTGTTTGGAATCGAATATTGCTACACCCTCCTGGGCTATGCGCAGATGCAGCATAAGCTTTTGAGTAGCGAATTCCGTGCTACCGGCCAGTTTTATTATACGATAAAGCATGTACAGCACGATAGAGATTACTATACCGGCCACAATTACAAGCACAATAATACCGATATCCTTTGATACTCCTTTCTCCTTTTCATAGTGATAAAAGATAAATGAAGCCGCCAACGATATCAACAGCACCATTATAGGAAAAAAGAAACGGCCGAAGAACTTATACATACACTACCCTTTTTCGTCAACTACAAAGCAGTACCCGTAACCGCTACGCGATACTATGTTATCGGCATATTTACCAAGTTTCTTTCTCAAACGCGCCATATTGACATCTATACTTCGTTCAAGAACATTGACATCATTGGGCCACACACGGGCAAGAATCTCATCGCGGGAATATACCCTACCCGGCTTCCTCAACAGCATGTGAAGCACCTCGAACTCCTTTTTTGTGAGAGAAGCATCGGTTCCGGCAATGTATGCACGTTTTGTTTCGGGATTTATAAGAAGTTCACCAAACTGCAAGGTTTCAGCATTTTGAACCGCAGCCATTGTACTATGCCTACGCAACACAGCCTTCACCCTTGCCACCACCTCACTGATGCGGAATGGCTTGTATATATAATCATCGGCACCTATGTTGAAGCCGGTGAGCACATCATTCTCACCGGTTTTTGCAGTAATGAATATTATCGGTTTTGAAGCAGTCTCCTCTCTCTTGCGTATATTCACCGCAAGCGAAAAACCGCTCATGTCATCCATCATTACATCAAGCATGAAGAGGTCATACCCGGCAAGAGGCATGGAGAGAGCCTCGGTACCGGAGCTGGCTGTATCGACATGAAAACCATTGAATTCAAGATTGAATTTCAGAATTTCACATATATCCGTTTCGTCGTCTACTACAAGAATTCTCGCCATACTGCCATCACTTATTCAAAACTGCGTAACAAAGCTATTTCACTTGCCCAAAGACTCTCGTCGGGAGTTTCAAGCACAATAGGAATATCATTGAAACGGCTGTCCTTCATGAACTTCTTGAAGAAATCAATACCCAATAGCCCCTGCCCTATGCTTTCGTGACGGTCTACACGCGATGCAAGCGGCTTTTTTGTATCATTGAGATGGATAGCCTTTAGATACTCAAAGCCTATTACACGCCCGAACTCATTGAACACACCTTCGTAATCACCTACAATATCGTAGCCGGCCGAGTATATGTGGCAGGTATCTATGCACACACCCACACGTTCCTTGTCATCTACTCGGTCAATAATGTAACGTATATCTTCGAGCCTGTTGCCCACATTACTGCCCTGACCGGCAGTATTCTCGATAACAGCCATTACACCTTTTGTCTTTGAGAGAGCCAGGTTTATGTTTGCAGCAATATCATCGAGACATTTTTCCAAGGGAACTTTGTTAAGATGGCTACCGGGGTGGAAGTTGAGCATGGTGAGCCCAAGTTGCTCACAGCGTTGCATCTCGTCGATGAATGCCGCACGTGATTTCTGCACAGCCTCCTCGTCGGGATTACCAAGATTTATGAGATAACTGTCGTGCGGAAGAATGAAGCGCGCATCGAAGCCACCCTTTCTGCAGTTATCTTTAAAAAGTTCTATACTCTTTGCCGACAGCGGGGCCGACACCCATTGACGCTGGTTCTTTGTAAAGAGTGCAAATGCATTTGCACCAATAGACATGGCATTAAGGGGAGCATTCTCTACCCCACCGCTTGCCGATACATGTGCTCCAATATATTTCATAGTCAATATTTACTTATTTAAATTTATCCGTACCTCAAAAATATAAAATTTTCGCCGCCGATAATGTTCTTGAACAGACAAATTAACCGGGACGGCGAAAATTTTATTTATTACCCTATTCTACCTCACTCGGCAAAGAACTTGTTGCAACCGCGCAACAGGTTACGCACCTCACTCAAGAGCTCATGGCTCTCCTGTATAAGATTCAGGTAAACGAAGTCCATACGCAAGCTGCCCTTGTTCTGGTGCAGACGCAAGGTCTGCTCCTTACGCAGTGTGGCAAGCATGTGTTTCAAGTGCTTTGCACGGGCCGAAACCTCCTCGGCCGCACCATAGTTACCGGTAGATATGATATCGTTAATATCCTTCAATACATTGTACACATCGCGGCAATAGGGCGAGAACTCCTGAACATACAATTTAGACAACGGGCTGAAGCTATTGTCGGCATGCTCCTTCATGGGCTCACCGATACGGGTCAATGTATTGAGCATCTGCTGGCAGCTGTTTGTACAGAGGTGATACCATGTACTGCGCTCGAAAGCCAACTGCCGGTCGATACGCTGCAAGCCTCTTGTTTCGGCACGGCGCTCTTTCTTCATAAGAGCCTTCTCCTCAACAATCTTTATCAGAGAACTCTTCAACGGGCGGAGCTCATCCTTCGAGAACGACTCGAACATTCTCTTGAATGTTTCGGCCGAGAATGTCAATGTATGTGTCAGAGTATCGGCCGTATGTGATTTAAGATTGCTCCAAACCTCGTTCTGGTCTTCCGACTTAAGGACAACAAGCATTTTCTCATCAACCTTTTCAGCACCCTTTTTCTTGTTGTAGTTGATATGGCTGCGAATGAGCAGGTATATGACAAGAGCAATCATTATGTACATTGCTATTACGCCTCCGAAGTTCATTACAGTAGCCACGAGAGCTGCGATGATGAACGCTGCACCGGCTGTTATGAACCAACCGCCAACAACCGAAACAACACCTGTCACGCGGTAAACGGCACTTTCACGTCCCCAGGCACGGTCGGCCAGTGAAGAACCCATACCGACCATGAAGGTAACGTATGTAGTAGAGAGAGGCAATTTAAGCGAAGTACCCACAGCTATGAGCAAACCCGCAAGCACCAGGTTCACCGATGCACGTACAAGGTCAAAGGCAACATCCTCACGCTCTTCCAGAGGAGTAAAGCGCTTGCCTATCCAATTCTTCACGCTCTGCGGAGTCTTCTTTGAAACAGCATCGACACTCTTGCTTACCGCACGTACCATGTTACGTGCAATAGAAGATGTACCGAACATCTCATTCCCGTCGTCCTGCTGGCTTGAAAGGTCAATGGATGTCTGCAACACCTTACGCGCCTTCTTGCTTGTAAAGAGAGCGTAAACCATAACTGCACCCGCACCCACCAGGAACCATACAGAGGTCTTTGCCGGAAGGTTCAACGATTCCATCATGAATGTATCGACAGCCCCGGCTCCATTGGCTACAAAATCCTTGAATGACTCAAAGCCGGCAAGTGTAACACCGATGAAGTTTACAAGGTCGTTGCCGGCAAATGCCATAGCCAGCGAGAATGTACCCATAAGAACCACGACCTTGAGAACATTGACCTTACACCAGTGCAGGAGTTGCATAAGTATAGTAAAAAAGACAAATGCCCCCAAAAGGAAAAGCGATGTCTCCTCAAACATGATATGCTGTGCCGTTTCAGGCAGAAAACCTACAAGAGCACTACCTTTAAGGCCTTTGATAAGCATGAAGTACATTATTGCCGTTGCCGCAAAACCGCCATATATGCCTATTTTGCGTCCAAGATGCTTTCTATAGTGGAATGTAAATATTATACGTGAAATCCACTGAACTACAAGACCGAACACAAATGCTATGGCAACGGAGAGGAATATCGAGATTATGATTGTCAAAGCTCTGTCGGTGTTGAGCATACCCAAGCCGGCACCTGTCGAAGAGAGAAGAGCTGTAACAAAAGACGCTCCCAACAGTTCAAAGACCATTGAAACGGTCGTTGATGTAGGCAAGCCCAATGAGTTGAAGAGGTCGAGCAGGAACACATCACTGATGACAACGGCAAGGTAGATACACATCACATCGGCAAAACTGAAATGGCTCGGATCAAAAATTCCGTGCCTTGCCACATCCATCATACCGCTACTGAACGCCGCACCGATGAAGACACCCAATGCAGCGACAATAAGTACGTGCTTTACTTTTGCAGCCTTTGAACCAACAGCAGAACTGAGAAAATTCACAGCGTCGTTGCTGACACCGACTGTAAGGTCAATGATTGCCAATGTGAACATGAACACCACGACAAAAAGATAGGACAGTTCCACGGAACTTAGTCCCGAAACATAAGAAACAATGTCGCTAAAGAATTCCATAAATATTTAAATTTTATCAATATTCCTTAAAAACATACATTCTACAGCCGCAGAACGGCTATGCGCATTTTTCACAAAATTTGCGTTTAATAATTACAGCAACATTACAGAAATGTTACGAAATTGTTACAAAAATATCCAAAATTTTTATAAAACAAAATAATATTAAGAAAATACCGCAGTCATCACATATCTTTTAATGATAAGTAAAAAAACAGATGATGCGGATAGCCGCCAAGCTACCCGCATCATGTACAAAATCGCCGTAGTATCAACCGAAATACTTATTCGCGCCACGCAACAGGTTACGCACCTCGCTCAAAAGCTCATGGCTCTCCTGTACAAGATTCAAGTAAACGAAATCCATACGCAAACTGCCGGTACTCTGCTGTAGACGGGCCGTTTGCACCTTGCGCAGCGTAGCCAAACGGTGCTTGAGCTCCTTTGCCCTTTCCGAAACCTCTTGTGCCATAGTGTAATTATCCGAAGATATTATTGTATTTATATCGGACAAAACCTCATGTACCTCATTGCAAAGAGGTGTGAACTCTTCAATATAACTCAATGAAAGAGGATTGAAGCTATGCTCGGTATGTTCCTTCATAGGCTCTGCAATACGCATGAGAGTATTCAGCATCTGTTGGCAGCTGTTTGTACAGAGGTGATACCATGTACTGCGCTCGAAAGCCAACTGCCGGTCGATACGTTGCATTCCGCGTGTTTCGATACGACGGTTCTTCTTCAACAGCGCCTTTTCATCGGCAAGCCTGTTCATCGAATTTCTTATCGGCCGGAGCGAATCCTTGGCAAAAGCCTCGAACAAAGTCTTGTATGTCGTAGCAGAGAAAGAGAGCGACTTCGACAATGTTTCGGCCGAATGAGCCTTGAGCGCAGCCCAAACGGCATCCTTATCTCCAGAGTCAAGCATTACACGCATATTGCTGTCAACACTCTCGGCCTCCTGTTTTTTCTTGTACTCCACACTATTGCGATAAAGAAGATATATTACGAGAGCTATTGTGAGGAACATTGCAACAAAACCTCCGAAATACATTACCGCAGCTACTAACACAGCAAGAATGAACGCTGCACCGGCTGTTATGAACCAACCGCCAACAACCGAGACAACACCTGTCACGCGGTAAACAGCACTCTCACGCCCCCAAGCACGGTCGGCCAGTGAAGAACCCATACCAACCATAAAGGTAACGTATGTAGTAGAGAGAGGCAATTTAAGCGAAGTACCCACAGCTATGAGCAAACCCGCAAGCACCAGGTTCACCGATGCACGTACAAGGTCAAAGGCAACATCCTCACGCTCTTCCAAGGGAGTAAAGCGCTTGTTTACCCACTGCTTAACACATTGCGGTGTCTTGCTTGCAACGAATGCGACGAATTTTGTAGTTACACGTACAAGGTTGCGGGCAAATGAAGATGAGCCGAACATCTCATTCTCACTACTCTGCTGGCTGGCAAGTCCAATGGATGTCTGCAACACCTTACGTGCCTTCTTGCTAATCCATAGCGCAATTACCATCACAAGCCCGGCTGCAAAGAGGAAAAATATTGGAGTTTTAGCAGCCCCTTCAAGCGAGGTCATATACAGTTCATCGGCCGCAACACCCGATGATACGTATGTAACGAACGAGTCGAAACCGGCAAGTGTTACACCAATGAAGTTTACAAGGTCGTTGCCGGCAAATGCCAATGCAAGAGAGAATGTACCTATCATCACAACAATCTTCAAGACATTCACTTTGAGCCAATGCAGCAGCTGCATGAGAACCGTAAAGAAGCAGAAGCAACAGATCAGTACAACCGTTGTATTTTCATGTATGAAATACTTTTCTACTTAAGGGATTATCGTAGTGCCTTTAAGGCCCTTTATTAGCATAAAATAGACAATAGAAGTGACAGCCACACCACTGAAAAGGCCTATCTTGCCTCCCATATTACGCTTGTAGTGGAATGTAAAGAGCAGACGCGAGAGCCACTGCACAACCAATCCGAACACAAAAGCCACAGCAACCGACAGAAATATTGAAATTATCATTACCAAGGCCTTGTCGGTATTCAACAGCTCTACAATACCCGTCTCTCCATCACCTGTAAAGGTTTTTATGACTGCTACAATAAATGCAGCACCAAGCAATTCAAAGACAAGCGACACTGTTGTGGAGGTTGGAAGGCCGAGAGAATTGAAAAGGTCGAGCAAAAAAACATCGCTCACCATTACCGCCAGGAATATTACCATAACCTCGCTGAAGACAACAGCTCCGGGATTGAAGACACCGCTTCGGGCAACCTCCATCATACCGTTACTGAATGCAGCACCAATGAACACACCGGCGACTGCAACCAACAGTACATGCTTGAACTTTGCAGCACGGCAACCCACTGCCGAGCCGATGAAATTGACAGCATCGTTGCTGACTCCGACCCACAGGTCGATTATTGCGAGAAAAAACAAAAAAACGACGACGAGCAGATAGGCTATCTGCACACCGCTCAACTCCATAAAAAAGGATAAATCCATAAAATCTTCAATTAATGATTACTGCACTGCCCGGCAACCGCCCGGCAGCATGAAATACTCACTACGCAAAAATCATCAATCACTATTACGCCTTAATTACATATATATTACAAAAATATTACTTCCCCGAGGAATCCCCGGAGAAGTAACAATATTTAGAAATCATACCTTGCCGAAAGGTTTATACGGTTGGCATTATAGGTCTTCTCATCGAAGTCCATGCGCCACCCATGCAGATACTCTATACCCAACTGCATGTTGTCGGTTATATTATAGAAAAGGTTGGCTGCCAGATATTGCCCTTTTCTATAAGCCGTAGGATTAACATCTCCATAACCCGAGCGTGAATGGAGCACAGTCTGGCTGTATGTGGCAGAAGCGAACAATTTCTTTGTAAAGTTATACTGCAGGCCGGCATACCAGCACTCGCTGCGGAGCATCATTGCCTTGCCGGGAGAATTCGGGTCGGGAACAACATCGACACCTACATTAGAGATATTGTTCACAAGAGAACCTATACCCTCTCCTATGGTAAACTGGCCCTTCAACTGAAGCTTGCCTATTGTAGCGAGCATACTGGCCTGTGCACCCCAACCCACCTTGTCGTTGTCCTCGCCGGTAATGTTATCCACATAAGAGATATCGCGCATTATGGCACCGAGACGTATGTGGTTACCGCTCCAGCCACCAAGATTATACTGTACAAACAAAGGAATGGCCGGGAGACGCTGCGCATCGAGCGAGATATCATCATTCTCCGGAGCCCTGACATCGGGAACCTCAAGGCCTATTCCCATTGAGAGACCAAAATCGAACCCATACTTGAACTGCACCTGCGTTGAACGATAGAATGTCATACCGCAAGGCCCGCCATAATCAATGGTAACCGGGATAGCTGCAATATCCATGAATGTACCTATCGAGTAACCTATCTTCAGGTACTTTGTGCTCATGTAGGCATTCTGCAGCTGGAAACCAAGGCCGCTGCCACGCCAGTTTCCCGATGTAAAGACCTCAAAGTCGCCAAGCAAGCGGCTGGTACCCACCAACTTCATGAACAAGGTCGAATTGGTCATATCCATTCTGTACTGGCTCGACGGAGCGCCGGCACGTTGTATGGCCGACGGCAAGAAGTCGACATTATCGACAGCCTTGTCGAAGTCGTACTCTATTTTCGTCTGCAGATAACCGCCGATACCGAGCCCCCACTTTCCCTCTTGGTCAACCAGCACAAAGCGTGGAGCACGCGGGTCGTGATGATAAGCACTTTGGGTATTCTGGAAAATCTCAACCACATCGGGTGCCTCGTTCACAGTTTCACTAATACAAATCATTGGTGTTACACCCTCGGGTATTTCAACCCAGCGTTGTGCGGTAGACGACACAGCTGCAGAGAGGAGAAGCCCCGACAAAAACAAAATTTTAGAAATCCTTTTCATAATTTTTTCTTTTTAAAACTGGTTACAGAGATAAAAA
Source organism: Bacteroidales bacterium (assembly GCA_030535995.1). GTDB lineage: Bacteria > Bacteroidota > Bacteroidia > Bacteroidales > Bacteroidaceae > HGM04593. Next base: position 10,050 of record JAUNQV010000026.1, on the reverse strand, counting down.
CAGCAAAATACAAATAATGTTTAGAGCAAGAAGAGTGAAGAACATTCTTGCTGTAATACCATTTTTGCTTCATTTTTCTTCAAAATGCCATTGTTTATTGATTATTATTGTTTACTTTGCATTTAAGCAGATGATTATATGAAAGAGCAATTAACCGAACAGAAGAAAATAGAGCACTTCAAGTACCTGCAGGTTTCTCCACGCGACAAATCGTGGGGGCTTGCCGTTACAACTGCCGGATTTCAGCATGTACACCCGGGTGAAACCTACCCGCTCTCCTCGCACCCCGACGGCTACAACTTCCCCGAGAACAAACGCAGGGTGCTCAACGAATACCAACTCGTGTATATAACCCGCGGTTCGGGTTATTTCGAGAGCGCCTCGTGTTCAAGGACAAGAATTGAGGAGGGAATGATGTTCATGCTCTTCCCGGGCGAGTGGCACACCTTCGCCCCCGACCCGGCCACCGGCTGGGACGACCACTGGGTTGGTTTCAACGGCAGTTTCATCGACGAGAAGATAAGCAACGGCTTTTTTACATTCAAGAATTGTGTATTCAGGGTAGGAATAGATGAACGCATAATCAACACATACCACGAAATACTCGACATTATCTCCGACGAAAGGAAGGGATTCCAGCAGATGGTTGCCGGGCTGACACTGTCACTCATCGGCCGTGTATATTACGAGGACATAAACCATTCGATAGGCGACAGCTACATAATGCGCATAATAAAGCAGGCCAAGGTAATAATGAAAGAGGACATGAGCGGGAACAAAAGCCTCGAAAGCATAGCAAACTCCTTGGGCATAAGCTACTCGCTCTTCAGACGCGATTTCAAGAAGAACTGCGGAATTTCACCCGGACAATACCGCTTGGAGCTGAAACTGGCAAAAGCCAAAGAACTTTTGTACTCCACCAATTTGAGTATTGCCGAAATATCGAATATCCTCTATTTTGAAAATATCGGGCAGTTCTCTACTTTCTTCAAGAAAAAGGTAGGTGTACCGCCACTTGAATTCCGCAAACGCGCGTCAAAAATGCTATAAAAAACTTAACAAAGAATAAATTCGGCATAAAAGTTTGTTTTTTACGGTAGCAATATTGAAATTGCAGCCATAATTATTTAAAAACTTGCAAAGATGAGAAAAAGCACTATTATTACAGCGTTTGTGGCAATGTTGCTCATAATGGCAACCGCCGGCAGTGCCCGGGCACAGGAGCAGGCAGGAGTGAACATAAACACCACAGTAGAGAGAGAAGTCACCCCCGATGAGCTATATTTGAAAATTACTATCAGAGAGAGTGATTATAAAGGTAAAAAGAGCCTCGAAGAGATGCAGGAAGCCATGATTGGAGCGCTTAAGGCTTGCCGTATAGATGTTCCTGAGTGCCTGTCACTGAACTACATGGGAAGCGAGGTGGGTTACAAGCTCTTCTCAAGCAAGATAAAGCCAAAGACCGAGGCCACATACACACTCAAACTATACGATGTTGTAATTATGCAGCAGGTGATTGCAGCCCTTGAGAAACGACAGATTTCAAACATTGGGCTAGACAGAGTAAATTTCACAAAAGAGAAAGAACTGAAAAAAGAGATGGCAGTAGAGGCCATACAACAGGCACAAAGCGAAGCAAAGACCCTTGCCATGGCAATTGGACAGGATATTGGCAAGGCCATAAGCATAAATACATGGATGAACAAAGGACAAATTCAACCAAGGTTATACAGAACAGCAAAATATGCCGACAGCAACGGGGCAGCAGTGGTTGAGGAGTCGGCCGGTGCAACCCCCTTCGGCATTGGAAAAATCACATACAGTTTTACGGTCAATGCACGTTTTGAACTGAAATAAGAGAGCTAAAGGCCCGAACATTATACTAATATGCGGTGTTTCACAAGAAAAACACCGCATATTATGTTTACAGAAAAAGTCAAAATGTATCTGTTCAACGAACCGGAGTCGTCCTCGGCACGTTCGGCCCTGCTGCTTCTTGTACGGCTCATCTTCGGGCTTATGTTCCTGAGCCACGGTATTGCAAAATGGAACACATTCCATGAACTAACCCAAACATTCCCCGACCCGCTGGGTATTGGAGGCACAATATCGTTCTGGCTCGCACTCTTTGCCGAGGTTCTGTGTACATTCGGCTTCATGCTCGGGGCACTGTACCGTCTATGCCTCATACCAATGATATTTACCATGCTTGTTGCATTCCTTGTCGTTCACGCAAGCGACCCGTTTGCAGTGAAGGAACTTGCGCTCATGTACCTTACTATATTCATTCTCATGTTCATAAGCGGACCCGGAAAGTACTCGATAGATGCACTGCTGAAAGGATTTATGCAAAGATAAAAGGAAGCAGAATTCTGCTTCCTTTTATCTTTGCATAAATGTATAAATTAATATACCAGAACCTTCCTGCCTTCCGATGTAATATAAATTCCGCGTGAAGGTTTTTCTACGACATTACCACGTAGGTCGAAGAACTGCAGTGAATCGTTCTCTTTAACAACATCTTCTACCGATGTTGCCTCGCCCTTCACAAGCGCAAGCTCATCGGCAGCACCATCAGCCGTATAATATGCAACATTGGCCGCAACCACACCTGCCGAGGCAAGCTTCACAAACTTGCCATTATCCAATTTATACGAATTGCCGGCCTGAATAGTTGTACGCTTGAAAACACCTACAAGACTGTTCTCTCCATTGAATGTTGCAGCCTCGTCACCAAGCCCTATGCTGTATTCGCCATTCTCTGCAGCAAGAATTACCGGAACACACTCTGCAACAACACCTGCACCATACTCTGTCAACGGAACATACTCCACTCCATTGCTCGATGTCGGTGCTCCGGCAGTGTATGCAGTTACACCCTCGGGCAAAGTCATAGCGAACGGCACACAAACTGCTGCATATTCATTGACGGTCAATGCGAATTCATCAACCGGCTCAATGTACCACAACGATGCCTCAGCTGTGTTGGTCCAAGGCACAAGACGCAGATTGTCGCCGGCAAGGTGCAGACCGGTATTACCGCCGGTTTTGTTCTGGCATATAATTGAACTTAAACCTTTTACCGTACTCTCGACTTTCCATATACCGGCCGATGCAGTCTCTGTTGTAACAGCAGGTTGAGTCTCGTTTGCACCAAGAGGGCCAAGGTAGTATTTGTAATTTCCGTTATAGAGATAATACTCGTCACTGCCATCGCTAACAGGAACAAAGGCAAACAGCTGGTCGGCATTTGCAGTGTTCGATGCAGCAGTAGAGAGGCGACTCTCTTCGGGCTTGAGATAAAGCGTTGCATTGCTACGTGCAGAGTTGCGTATACGGTACCACATGCCGGCCTCAATCTCAAGACGCGGCAAAGCAGCTATTGCGCTGTTTATTTGCTCGTATGCCTCCTGGGAAGGAGCCGCTTTGTATGCCTCGACAAGTTCTCTCACAGCATTGAGCGAGTTACTGTCGACAGAACCCACATACATAGGCGCTTCTGCATCAAAATCGGCAAGTTTAGAATCGATACCGGCTGCAACAATCGCATTCTTGTCGACATCGGCATCATAAACATATGCGCTGTCGGTGATATACTCTATGCTGTAGTTCTTATATACAATGGTATAGCCACCGCCACTGGTACCGTATGTATCTTCCTCGTAAAGGAAACCTACGTTGTTATCATGTTGCAGACACATTGTAGAATATGCACTTGAAAGGTAGCTCGACTGGTGACGACCATCCCAATCGGCAGCAATAGCCTGCGGTGACACAAAATCGGCAAGAGTCTCAAGCTCCTTGTAATATATACCCACATTGGCACGACCCGAGCCGAACGGTACCGACTGAAGTGCCAGATACACCTTTTTGCCATCGGCCTTGCGCTTTGCCGGAACAAAGAGAATCTCTCCATTTGTTGAATTGCTCACAGCAATAGTACCGCTGTTGCCTGAACCGGAGAATTGATATGTACCCCATGAACCCTCGGCCTTCTCACTGTTAGTGTATGAGAATATATTATAGTAACGGCCACCTGAACAACGCGAGCTTATGATTACAGAACCGTCGGGGAGTTCTTCGGCCTTCGGTTCGTCACCGCCTCCCGGTATTGGAGATACCTCACCGCCGCCAAGCACTGTCCAGCTCTCACCGAAATTATCGCTGTAGAGGACAAAGTTCACATGCGTACCATTCACATTCTTCACAAGCACAGCACAGTAAATGCGATAGTAGTCGCCAACCTTTATATAGCGGCTCTGAGAAATCTTGCCCGAACCCACAAACATCGCACGTACGGGGCCATGCTGGGTATTATCAAACTGTGCATAGATATGTTCCGAACGGTCAACCGGCGCGCTCCAGCTCTCACCGTTATCCTCGCTGTAGAAGTGTGCTATACCCTGATGGTTGTTACGTTGTCCATTGGGGAAAGAGACATTACCCGAACAGCTTATTACAAGCACGCGGTCGCTCTCGCGGTCGGCAACGATGGCCGGGTCGCCAAAGCCCACATACATATCGTTGTTGGAAGCATCTATGCCGGCTGCGCCCTTACCTTGTATAATATCAAAAATATCGCCCCATGTAGCACCGTTATCCTTGCTTATGCGGGCACGCAGGTCGATGCGCCCATTGGTTGCCATACCAATATCGGCACGGCTATGACGATAATCGGCAACAGCAATTATATTACCGTTTTTTGCTGTAGCAATGGCCGGGATACGATAAGGAATAGCACCGCTTGTCATTGTAGGGAATACATCGAAAGATGGTTCCGGTGTGCGGATGTCGAGTTTAAGATAGACCTTGAAATTAGAGAAGGTTATTCCCTTGTTTGCACCTCTCTGTGTAAAAGATACTGTACGCGCAGGCTCGGCAACCTCAACATTCACACTCTGCGCAGTAGCCGAAGAGGTATAGCTTTTACCCTCGGCTGTTAGTGTCAGCGAGTAGCTGCCATCATTGCCGGTATTTACAAAATCGAAGCTGTAACCGGCAACAACCAACCCCTCGGGAGCTGTGAGAGTGTAGGTAGATGTACCCGACTGGCCCGAATAGCCTGCGATATAATCACCTGATGTTGTCATATTGTTGGCATTGGTGGAGAGAGAGAAGCCCTCCAGTATGCTGCTTTCCCACTTCGAGTGCCATGTCTTGTTGCTATTGCTTGCAGTGAATGAACCGGCAGAGACAAGCACCTCGACTGTAGACTCGGCTGCAGTAAACACGATTGTTGAACCGGCATCAACACCCTCGGCCCAGAAAGCAAGCATGCCACGGCCTCCGAAATTGTTCACTGCATAATTTGTACCGTGTATTCTCATGAAATAGCCGTCGACATTGGCAATTTTATCAGATTTTGCAAAATCCCAACGGCCAATGTAACCCTCGGGAAGTTTTTCTGCATCCTGCATTGTGGGGTAGGTAGAACCGCCGGTACCGCCATAGCCCGATATTGCACTCATATTTGTAGAAGATGCAAGCACCTTCCCTGCACCGGCCTGTTTGTTGTATACAGCATAGCCATCGGTATCGTTGCCCACAAAGCACCATAGCTCATCGTCGGCACCGGTAATATTGGCAGAGCCAAGAGTAATAGACTCGGCACCGTCATTGTCTTTGATAAGTTTGGAACCCTCTCCAATAGCCATAACGTACCAGGTTGTACCCTCGGCAAACTCACCATTCTCAATGGTAGTAACCTTAAAAGGTACTTGCGCCCAAGCGCTCGCCACAAAAGAGAGCAAAAGTAAAAAGGTAAAGATTTTCTTCATAAAATGTAATAGTTAAAAGTTCAATAATATTCCATATTAATCATAATACCCCAAAAGTAGGACTAATTTATTTAACAATAACTATTATTATTTAAAAAAATAGTTAATATGGAGTAATCGGAGATTTATCAAAAGCAACCGATACAAAAAAAGGCGAGGCTACAAGCCCCACCTTGAATGTTTTCACAACGGAATAATCCTTATTGTGATTTGCTTCATTTAGTTCAGCAAATATAACATATTTATTTGGATTTACAATAATCATTGGTTATTTTTGTGATATGAGATAAAAAAATCACGATGAAAAGAATATTAGGTTTGGATTTGGGCACCAATAGTATTGGCTGGGCTGTATTATTGGCTGAAAAGAATGATGATAGTCTTCTTTTGAAGAGGATTGAGGCGGC
>JAUNQV010000026.1:0-3856 GCA_030535995.1 Bacteroidales bacterium | reverse complement strand
ATTCTCGGCGATTTCGACCGTGGCAATTCAATTTCTCAAACTGCCGAAAGGACAAGACTGCGCAGTGCAAGACATCTGACAGAAAGAAGCCTACAGCGTAGAGAACGCTTGCACAGAGTTCTTGATATTATAGGTTTCTTACCTGAACATTATTCTCAAGCTTTAAACCGATATGGCAAGATAAAAGAGGGAGAAGAGCCGAAATTGGCTTGGACAAAGGATGGCACAGGCAAATACCATTTCCTGTTCCAAAGTTCTTTCGATGAGATGTTGCAAGATTTCAAATCGAAACATTCTGACTTTAGAGACAAGAAAATACCATACGATTGGACAATTTATTATTTACGCAAGAAAGCTCTGACTCAAAAGATATCAAAAGAGGAGCTGGCTTGGGTATTATTGAACTTCAACCAAAAACGTGGATATTATCAATTAAGAGGAGAAGAGAGCGAGGCTGACAAGAATAAAACGATTGAATATGTAGCATTAAAAGTCCTGTCCGTAGAAGACTCCGGCGAGAAGAGAGGCAAAGACACTTGGTACAATATACGTCTTGAAAATGGATGGATATACCGCCGCACAAGTAGCATTCCTTTAGATTGGGTTGGCAAAACGAAAGAATTCATTGTCACAACAGAGTTGAATGAAGATGGCACACCTAAAAAGGATAAAGAGGGCAATATCAGGCGCTCTTTCCGTTCTCCTAACGAGGATGATTGGACACTTGTCAAGGAAAGGACGCAATCAGACATCGAGCATTCAGGCAAGACTGTTGGCGCATATATCTACGATACGATTCTCCAAACCCCCAACCAGAAAGTACGAGGCAAATTGGTGCGTACTATAGAAAGAAAGTTCTACAAAGACGAATTAATCCAAATTATTGAAAAACAAGCCGAGTTCCACACCGAGCTACAAGACCGGGAATTATACTATCACTGTATAAAAGAGCTGTATCCGAGCAATGAAGCTTACAGACAGAATATTGCAAACAGAAGTTTCAGATACCTGTTTGTTGAAGACATTTTATTCTATCAGCGTCCTTTAAAAACGAAGAAATCGTTGATAGCCAATTGCCCGTACGAAGAATATACCGTTTTTGACAAGGAAACTGGAGAGAAAAAGAGCTACGGCATAAAATGTATTGCGAAATCCCACCCTCTGTATCAAGAGTTCAGGCTTTGGCAATTCATCAGTAATTTACGCATATACAAAAAAGGAATAGCTAATGACGAGGATGTTACAAAAGATTTTTTGAGTAACGAAAATGATTATGTAGCATTGTTCGATTGGTTGAATGAGAAAAAGGAACTAAAACAGAAAGACTTTTTGAAATATTCCACGTTCGGTATAAAGAAGAATGATATTGAAAGCTATCGTTGGAATTATGTCGAAGATAAAGACTACCCCTGCAACGAGACACGTGCACAAATACTATCATACCTATCCAAGAGCAATGTTGAGCCAAAATTCCTGACACCGGAAATAGAAGAAAGATTATGGCACATCTTGTACTCTGTAGAAGATAAACAGGAACTGACAAAAGCATTGCAGAAGTTTGCAGACACATATAGTTTGGGGGATTCTTTCACCACTACATTCCAGAAATTTCCACCATTCAAAAAAGAATACGGCGCATATTCTGCAAAAGCAATCAAGAAGTTGCTACCAATAATGAGAATGGGCAAATATTGGTCGCAGACAAACATAGACAAAAATACGCTTGAAAGAATAGACAAGATTATAACCGGAGAATATGATGAAAATATAAAGAACCGTGTTAGGGAGAAGGCATTTAATTTCACAAATATATCTGATTTCAGAGCGCTACCGCTTTGGCTTGCCTGCTACATTGTATACAACAGACATTCCGAAGCAAAGGATGTTACAAAATGGAACACACCAGAAGATTTGCAAAGGTATTTGGATTCATTCAAGCAACACTCCTTACGCAACCCTATTGTAGAGCAAGTCATAACAGAAACCCTTCGCACCGTTCGGGATATTTGGAAAAAGCACGGCAATATTGACGAAATACATATTGAGCTTGGACGAGAAATGAAGAATCCTGCGGACAAGCGTAAAAAAATGACGCAACAGATTTTAGAGAACGAGAATGCAAACCTTCGCATCAAAAAATTACTGATGGAATTTGCAAACCCGGAATTTGAGATTGAGAATGTGCGCCCATATTCACCAAGCCAGCAGGAGATACTGCGTATATATGAAGATGGAGTTCTTAACTCAACAAGCAATCTTCCAGAAGAAATTGAAACTATTTTAAAGAAGTTCAAGGAAAACGACAATAAGAAACAACCAACAAGAAGCGAAGTCTTAAGATACAAACTATGGTTGGAACAGAAATACCGTTCCCCATACACAGGACAGCCGATACCATTGGCTAAATTGTTCACACCTGCATATGAAATAGAGCATGTAATTCCACAATCGCGTTATTTCGATGACTCGCTATCAAACAAGGTCATTTGTGAATCTGAGATTAACAAATTAAAAAACAGACGATTAGGATTTGAATTCATAAAAGAGGAAAATGGGCGTAAAGTAGAGCTATCTAACGGCAAAGTTGTTAAAATCTTTACTGTTGGCGAGTATGAGCAATTTATAAAAGACAATTACAGCCAGAACCGGGTAAAGACACGTAAACTATTGATGGAGACAATACCCGAAGATTTCATTGCCCGACAACTGAATGACAGCCGATACATAAGCAAGGTTGTAAAAGGACTATTATCAAACATTGTAAGAGAAGAAGGCGAAGAAGAGGCTATTTCCAAGAATGTAATAACCTGTACCGGCGGCATTACCGACAGACTAAAAAAGGACTGGGGCATAAATGATGTTTGGAACAGGATTATACTTCCTCGCTTCATACGTTTGAATAAGATACTGGACACAGCACAATTTACAACCAGGAGTGCAAACGGACACGAAATACCATCAATGCCTTTGGAGTCACAAAGAGGCTTCAACAAAAAACGTATTGACCACCGCCACCACGCGATGGACGCCATTGTCATTGCATGTGCCAACAGAAACATAGTCAACTACCTGAACAACGAAGCTGCAAGTGTAAAATCAAAAATATCTCGACACGATTTACAGACACTGCTGTGCGACAAGATAAAAGAAGAAAGCGGCAACTACAAATGGACAATAAAGAAACCTTGGGACACATTCACACAAGATGTATATCATACCATCAATGATATCATTGTCAGTTTCAAACAAAACTTACGTATTATAAACAAAGCGACCAACACATATACACACATAGAGAACGGGAAAAAGGAACCAGCCAAACAAAGCGGTTGCAATTGGGCCATACGTAAGCCAATGCACAAGGACACTGTTTTTGGCGAGGTAAACCTGCGTAAGATAAAAGAGGTTTCTTTGAATGAAGCCATAAAAGTCCCTAAAAGAATTGTTGTAAAGGATTTCAAACTTAAACTGCAAGAATTACTCAATCAAGGATATGATGTAAAGAAAATAAAGAAGTATTTAGAAGCAAACAGGGATATTTGGCAAGACATCAACCCGTCAAAAGTCAAGGTCTACTATTTCACAAAAGAGACAAAGGAGAGGTTCTTTGCTACAAGAAAACCTCTTGATATAAGTTTTGACATTGATTCATATATCTTTTGATGTAATGCGCTTGCAAAATGTTTAGGAGACAGAATATCCGCTATATTTTCATATGATGCGTTATATATTTTACTTTGAAAGAAACGGTAATTTTGTATATCAAGAGTGTAGCAACAATATTTTTTAATATACAAAGGTATCATGGTAGTTAGATATTTTATACGGTTTTTACTGTAGTAATAGTAAGTTTGCT
>JAUNQV010000098.1:6635-7674 GCA_030535995.1 Bacteroidales bacterium | reverse complement strand
ACCATTTCATTGACGATTGACAGCCCATTGATTAAAAAAATAGGTATGAAAAAGATATGCTTTATAATTTCCCTGCTATGCTTTACCATTGCAAACCTAAAGGCACAGACAATTACCGAGAGTGTTGAGATGACCGGAACAGCCGGTAGTGGAGACTATACCCCAATGTGGCACATGGCAAATAGACAGGGAGTGAGCTACAAAGACGGCTCATTCGGGTACATGCGCAACAACTTGGAAGGAAACCACATGATTGGCAAAAGCGGAATAAGCCTCAATTGGGGATTCGACCTGGTAGCCGGCACAAGCCTTACATCAAATGTATATATTCAGCAGGCATACATTGACCTGAAATGGAAAAATATGCTTCTCTCTCTTGGACAGAAAGAACGATGGAGCGCAATGGGCAACCACCGCCTGACAAGCGGCTCACTTGTTGAGAGCGGTAACGCAAGACCAATACCACAAATACGGTTTGAATTGCCGGAATACTGGAATATACCGGGAACAGGAGAGTGGCTTGCAATTAAAGGACACCTTGCATACGGTTGGTTTACCGACGAGAACTGGCAAAAAGATTTTGCAGCAGACCGTTCAGTACGCGCAGTTGGTGTGCGTTATCACTCGAAAGCCGGGTACTTGCGCATAGGAAACGAAAAGAAGCACCCTTTGACTGCAGAATTAGGGCTACACATGGTAACACAGTTCGGTGGAACATGCTATAATTCGTTAAACATATATGGCAATAACCACCATAACCCGGTGAGGCCAAAAGATTATTGGACTGCATTTTTTCCCAGTAGCGGCGATTCGTCATACGACAACAGTGACCAGGCGAATATTGCAGGCAATATGCTTGGCAGCTGGATAGCCGCAGTAACATGGAATGCCGGTGACTGGAAACTTAAAGGTTACTATGAGCATGTCTTTGATGACCACTCACAGATGTTCTGGGAATACGGGATTTGGACCGAACAGCTTGTAGGAATAGAACTGGAGCTCAAAAAGGGGAAGTGGATAAAAGCCGTTGCACTCGAGT
>JAUNQV010000098.1:0-6625 GCA_030535995.1 Bacteroidales bacterium | reverse complement strand
AACCTGAAGAACCAGAGCGGCCCAATATTCCATGATACTACGTCAGAAATACCAGACCAGATAAGTTGTAAAGACGACAATTATAACCACGGACGCTACCCGGGGTGGTTCAATTATGGCATGATGATTGGAACACCGTTCTGCACTTCACCAATATACAACAAAGACCACAAACAAATATGCTACAACAACCGTGTTGAGGCATTCCACATTGGTATTGAAGGTTCACCGACCACTTGGCTCGACTACCGCATACTCTACAGCCGCAGCAACAACTGGGGTACATACGGCAAACCTTTCAAAGACATCAAGGTCAACCGTTCGGGCCTTTTTGAGTTCACTTTCAAACCGGAGTTCTTCAAGAATTGGAGCGTAACGACTTCATTTGCCTTTGACAGCGGAGACCTTTATGGCGACAACTATGGTGGAATGATAACACTGAGACGCGGTTTCACATTCAACCTGAAGTAACAACAACCCACAACCGGCCGACAATGAAAAAAGTCATCACATACGGCACATACGACCTTCTTCACCAAGGGCACATAAACCTTCTGCGCCGTGCAAAGGAACTTGGAGATTATCTTATTGTAGGAGTAACCAATGACAATTTCGACCGCGAACGCGGTAAATTGAACGTGTGCAACAATGTGCTTGAGCGCGTGGAGGCTGTGAAGGCCACCGGCCTTGCCGACAAGATAATAATAGAGGACTACTTCGGACAGAAGATTGACGATATACAGAAATACGATGTCGACATATTTGCTATAGGCAGTGATTGGGAAGGCAAGTTCGATTACCTCAACGAGTATTGCAAGGTGGTTTACCTGCCACGCACCGAGGGGATATCCTCGACTATGTTGCGCGAAGAGAAGCAGACCATAATTAAAGTGGGCATAACAGGCTGCGGAAATATTGCAAGAAGATTTGTTCCCGAGGCTGCATTTGTCAACGGAATTGAAATTGCCGGTGCACACGACAGCAACCCGGCTGCTCTCAAAGAGTTCACTGCAACCAATGGCCTGAAAAACGCTTACGGCTCTTTCGATGCATTGCTTGAAGATGTTGATGCAGTGTACATCGCAACGCCACACTTGAGCCACTACAGCCTTGCAAAGCAGGCTTTGCTGGCAAAGAAACATGTTCTCTGCGAAATTCCGTTAGTGCTGGAAGAGGAGCAGGCACAAGAACTCTACGCCCTTGCCGAGCAGCAGGGGGTGATATTGATGGAGGCACACAAGACAGCTCACTGCCCGGCGTTCAACCACCTTATGGTAATGATAAAGAGCGGTGCCATTGGAGAGGTTGTTGATATTGAAGCATCGCTATCACGCCTGTTACCCGACAAGACACGCCGCGAATTCGACCCCGCACAAGCTGGCGGTTCCATGTACGAATCGGCTGTATACCCATTATTGCCTATATTCAAACTACTGGGCACAGATTACCAAAAACTTAACATATATTCCCGCATGGAAAATGGGGTAGATATATACACAAAAGGTGTAATGCGCTACCCTACCGCAGTCTGCTCATTCAAGCTTGGGCTTGGAGTAAAGACCGAGGGCAATCTTGTTATTTCGGGCACCAAAGGATATGCCTACGTTGAGGCACCATGGTGGAAGACCGATTATTTCGAACTACGCTTCGAGGACCAGCACAAGAACAAAAAGTTCTTCTATAAATGGGACGGAGAGGGGCTACGCTATGAGATACAGGAGTGGATGTCGTGCATTGTAAACAAACGCCATGAGAGTTCTCGCCTCTACCGCAAAGAGAGCATTGCCATGGCAAGGGTGATGCAGCAGTTCACACAACGCAAAAATTTTGAAAAGATATGAAAACGGCTATTGTAACGGGTGGAACATCGGGTATTGGACTTGGTGTTGCAAAGATGCTGCTGGGTAAAGGGTACTATGTATATACGACATACGTGGGAGCCGATTTTACAGAGAAGATAGCGAATTTTGAACCCATAAAGGTTGACCAGACAAACAGAGAAGAGCTATACCGTTTCATTGCACACATAAAGGAGAAATGCAGCAATATCGACTGCATCGTGTGCAACGCCGGCATGACAATAAGGAAATCCTTTACTGAAACTACAGACAACGACTGGGATTGCATGATGGAGGTTGCAGTAAACTCACATTATATACTTGTGCGTGAGCTGTACAGCCTTATACCGTCCGGTTCAAGAATTATATTCACAGGTTCACAAATGGGATTGATGCCACATGCCATGGTGCTCTCATACGGGGTTACAAAAGCTGCCGTGCATGCGCTTGCAAAGAACCTTGTTAAGGAGTTCGAGGGTACAGGAACTACAGTAAACGCCATTGTTCCGGGTTTTGTGGAGACACCATGGCAAAAGGAGAAGCCCGAGGAGATAAAGCAGAACATATACCGCAAGACCGCCATTCACCGTTTCGCTTCGGTAGAAGAGGTTGTAGATGCCTACCGTTTCTGCATAGAGAACCCGTTTGTCAACGGAAGCCTGATTGAGGTAAACGGAGGGTACTCATACAAGTAACACCCACAGAAAACAGAACTGCTATAGTTTTTTAAGAACCTTTATAAGCTTTTTTCCCACAATTCCGTCGGGATAAAAGCCGTTATACTCCTGAAAACGCATCACCGCCTTCACAAGTTCCCCATCATAGAGCAGTGCACCGCTTTTGGTATATAGCAGCTGTTTCTCGTCGATGTAAAGATTGTTTACCAATATCTCGGCCAATTTTCTCACATCTTTTCCGCTATCGCCACGCATAATCACACGCTCACCGAAAGAATACTCTTTCTGAACAAACCTTACAGAATCCACCGTCTCCTTTTTTCTTTTTCCTCTCTTTGCAGCAGATTTCCTCGAAGGCTTTTTTGCCGATTTGACAACACCGCTTTTACTTTTTTTCGTTTTTACAGTATCGACACGCAGGCGCACACTATCGCCCGACGATTTCTTATACACTCGCCGTTTGGCAGTGTTACCCGATTGCTCTTGCGCACACGTAATCTGCAACAACAAAAGAGCAAAAGCAAAAAGCAGAACTCTCTTTAAAAGATTATTTGCCATTCAAACATTTTTCAAAGCATGCCGGGACAGGAGTCTCAAAATTCAATCTCTTGCCGGTAACAGGATGAACGAAATTAAGCACGAAAGCGTGAAGACAGAGCCTCTTTACAGGGTCTTTTCCGCTACCGTACTTGCGGTCGCCGACAACAGGATGCCCGATATCGGCCATGTGTACACGAATTTGGTTCTTACGGCCGGTCTCAAGCACACACTCTACCAGCGAATAGCCACACGATGATGTTACAACATTATAATGTGTCACTGCATATTTTCCACCATTATCTACTCTGCTTGAATGTGTTACAAACCTTTTGTCTTCGGTTAACCACGAACGCACACAACCTTGGGGCTTTTCAAACTCACCTTCGACAAGGGCAATATAACGACGGTCACTGACAAGCTCCTGCCAACCGTTGATGAGCGACTGCTGGGTCTGTATATCCTTCGCATAGAGCATCAGCCCCGAGGTATCCCTGTCGAGCCTATGCACTACGTGAGAGGTACTGCGCCCGCCTCCTTTTTCAAGATAACGGTTAAGAACCTGCTGGGCTGTTATCTGACGGGTGTTATTACTCATTGAAAGCACACCGGGCTGCTTGTCAATAACCAACAGGTACGGGTCTTCAAAAACTATATCAAGCTCCTTGCTATGGAACGACATCTTATGCTTGGAGCGGTCGAGCTGCACTACATCGCCTGGTTTAAGAGCCGTTAGCGGATGAGTGGTAATTACATTATTTACAAGGACTACCCTATTGCTGATTAAAGCTTTTGCACGGTTGCGGCTAATGCCATGCATTTTCTCCATCAAAAACTCTATAAGCAAAGCCTCCTTTGCGGCTGTAAAAGAAAGGAGTGTTTTTACATTTCTCTTCATAACTCTAATTATCAATTAATTATCTCCTCTTCGCTCAAGCAGTACAACATTCTCCACATGGTGGGTATGAGGGAACATATCCACAGGCTGCACAGCAACAACTTTATAATCGCCATCGAGCAGCTGCAAATCACGCGCCTGGGTTGCAGGGTTGCAACTCACATAAACTATACGCTTGGGAGCCGCAAAGAGAATTGTATCAATAACATCGGTATGCATTCCGGCACGTGGAGGGTCGGTTATAATAACATCGGGGCGACCATGTTCATTTATAAAATCGCGTGTGAGAATATCTTTCATATCGCCTGCAAAGAAAGAGAGATTGTCGAAACCATTCAACTGCGCATTTACCCTTGCATCAACAATCGCATCCTCAACATACTCCACACCTATAACCTTCTTTGCTTTTCCGGCAACAAAATTAGCAATGGTTCCGGTGCCGGTGTAAAGGTCGTACACAATCTCCTCGCCGGTGAGAGCCGCAAACTTGCGCGCCACCTTATAAAGGTTATAGGCCTGCTTGCTGTTTGTTTGGTAGAAGGATTTTGGGCCGACCTTAAAACGGAGCCCCTCCATCTCCTCGAATATCACATCGGTACCCTTATACGTAACAACCTCCAAGTCACCAAATGCGTCGTTGCATTTATTGTTCACCACATAAAGAAGCGAGGTGACCTCGGAGAATTCATCGGCCACATATTGTAAAACTTTTTCAAGCTTTTGTTTATCGTCGTCACTCTCCACTCTGGCCTGCAAAAGCAGCATCACCTCTCCTGTGGCAGATGTTCTCAACATCATGCTGCGCAACACCCCTGAATGAGAACGGAGGTCGTAGAACGGAATACCCTCTTTCAAGGCAAATTCACGAATGCCGTTGCGCAAGCGGTTGTTAAGAGCAGGCATCAGAGCACACTCCTCGATATCGAGCACTTTATCGAACGCACCGGGTATATGAAAACCAAGAGCGTTCATATTGTCGTACTTGGTTCCGGCTTCTACCTCTTCCCAAGTCAGCCATTTTTTATTGCTGAATGTAAACTCCAGCTTGTTGCGATATTCCTTCTCCTGTTCCGAACCGAGGATAGGCATTACAGACGGAAGCTCCACCTTGCCAATGCGCGTCAATGCATCGACCACCTGTTGCTGTTTATATTTCAATTGATGCTCGTATGCCATACACTGCCATTTACACCCGCCGCAAACACCGTAATGTTTACAGAAAGGAACAGCCCTCTCTGCCGAATATTCATAAAACTTTACAGCTTCCGCCTCGGCATAGCTGTGTTTTTTACGGCGGACTTTCAGGTCGACAACATCGCCCGGCACCACATACGGTGCAAAAACCACAAGGTCATTCACACGTGCCAAGGCCTTTCCTTCGGCTGCCACCCCCGTTATCTTCACCTGCTCAAGCAGGGGCAATTCTTTCTTCTTTCTTGCCATTATTATTCTGAAATCTTATTTTTCACAAAAAAGTACAGCATGCCGCCACTTACCGGCACACATTACCGCAATATACAATTTCTACGCGAAGATACATCGAAAATCCCGATAAAAGCCACTTTTTACCCCGGAACTTGAAAATTTGTACTTATTATGTGATATTTCGCTTCCGAAATTTTCAAATACAAACATTTTTCTTATATTTGCAAATTAGTTGGGCAAGCCCAAACAAAGGGAGGCACAACTACTTTAAGAGTTAAAAACATTTTTTATTTATCAACAAACAATAAACTCAAAAATTTATGGCAGACAAAAGAGTCTATACCTTTGGTAATGGTCTTGCTGAAGGTAACGCGTCAATGAGAAACTTGTTAGGAGGTAAAGGTGCGAACTTGGCCGAGATGAACCTTATCGGCATTCCCGTTCCTCCAGGATTTACCATCACAACCGAGGTTTGCGGCGAGTACTACAGCCTTGGCAAAGAGAAGGTAATCGAGCTTCTTCAGGCAGAGGTAAAGGCCGCTGTGAACAACATCGAGAACTTGATGAACTCTACATTCGGCGACCCCACCAACCCATTGTTGGTATCAGTGCGTTCAGGTGCCCGTGCATCTATGCCCGGTATGATGGATACCATCCTCAACCTCGGTCTTAACGACATCGTTGTAGAGGGTCTTGCAAAGAAGACCGGCAACGAGAAGTTCGCTTGGGACTCATACCGTCGTTTCGTACAGATGTACGGTGACGTTGTTCTTGGTATGAAGCCTACCAGCAAGGAGGAGATTGACCCATTCGAGGCTATCATCGAGAAAGTAAAAGAAGAGCAGGGCGTGGTTCTTGACAAGGACCTCAGCGTTGAGGCTCTCAAAGAGCTTGTTGCAAAGTTCAAGGCTGCCGTAAAGGCACAGACTGGCAAGGACTTCCCGACTGACGCTTATGAGCAGTTGTGGGGTGCTGTTTGCGCTGTGTTCGAGTCTTGGAACAACGAGCGCGCTATCCTCTACCGCCGCATGGAGAAAATTCCCGATGAGTGGGGAACAGCCGTTTCGGTTCAGGCAATGGTATTCGGTAACATGGGCGACACATCGGCTACCGGTGTATGCTTCTCTCGTGACGCCGCTACAGGTGAAAACCTCTTCAACGGTGAGTACCTTATCAATGCACAGGGCGAGGACGTTGTAGCAGGTATCCGCACACCACAGCAGATTACAAAGATTGGTTCACAGCGCTGG
>JAUNQV010000184.1 GCA_030535995.1 Bacteroidales bacterium | reverse complement strand
AGCAAGCAAAAAACATTATGAAGGCACGACTTGCAACACTTGACGATGACGCGGAGAGAGAAAAACTTATAAGCGAATTCAATAATAGTGAAGCCGTGTATATTTAAATGATGTGTGGAACAGTAATGCCGATGCAATAATAAGGGAATTTGCTGTCAAAATTCCGCAGAATGCGATAAGTAGCCTGCCAAACAACAAGGAGATATACGATATTTATATGGCCGGAATCATCTGGAACGAAATAAACAACCGCCGCATTCCCCTACCGGCAGATGTGATAGAGTGGGCAGAGAAGAATATATCGACACCGGCTGCAATAAACACAGTGCTGGAGATGCAGAACAGATATCTTGCTTTGCAACGTCGTGCACTATCAGGTGGCGAAAGCCTGAAAACCAACGACGAGGTTAAGGAAATGAGCGACGGAGAGAAAATACTTCGCAAGCTCGTTGAGCCATACAAAGGCAAGATTATACTCATTGATGTTTGGGGCACTTGGTGCAGCCCTTGCCGTCAGGCTCTTTCGCACAGCATGGAACTGTATGAGAGAATGGCGCCGTATGATATGGTGTTCCTTTATCTTGCCAACCGCAGCGATGAGGATAGCTGGAAAAATGTAATAAAGGAGTACAATGTCACAGGCGACAACGTGGTACACTACAATCTGCCCGGCGAGCAACAGAGTGCAGTGGAGAATTTTCTGAAAGTCAACGGCTATCCAACTTATAGGCTAATCGACCGCAATGGCAACCTGCTCGATGTAAATGCCGACCCTCGTAACCTTGATGCTTTAGAAAACCTTATAAAAGCATTGTAATTAAGGTTCATAAAAGGCAATAAATCTTGTTTCGTATATTGTAATAAATGCAGTCCACAACAAAATCGTAGGCACTTGCCATTGTGTTACACAACAGCAACAGGGTCGTAAACGGGTGTTTTGGTTTAATCATGATTTTTTTGTTTTGGTTATTATTTGTTTTAAATTCTGTACTTGTTTCTATACTCGTCAATCTTATGTGCATTTTTATCGAATACGTTGCCGCGTAACCACGGTCTATCCATTATATATTTGCCTAAACTGGTTCTTCTTGGTTCTTCTTTCCCTATTTAAGTTAAGAACCATTCTTACACCTGTATAAACGATTTATTTTTCTTAAATTTGCAAGAGTAAAGAGAACTGTATGAACAAAGAGGAAATATACGGAGCACTACGGCAAAAGGTTGAGATGGTAGCCGGGCGCAGCATGAATACTCCACGCGATTTTGATTACCTGTCGACACTGATTTTCGATAGAGTTGAGACATATCTTGCTCCAATAACATTAAAGCGTTTTTGGGGTTATCTTGGCGAGGAATATCGCAAAAAACCATACCGCAACACACTTAACATTCTTGCGGTATACGCCGGTTATACCAGTTTCGAGGCCTTTGAGAACAGCCTTTTGGGCATGGAGATTGTAAGTAGCGACTACCTGCCTACCGAGGACCTGCAAACGGCATCGCTGCGCAAGGGTACGAGGATAGAACTTAAATGGGCTCCCGACCGCTGTGTAAAAATAGAGTACGAGGGATTTGATATGTTCCGCGTGATTGAGGCGGCAAACAGCAAACTGGCTGTGGACGACACATTCCAATGTTACCACTTCGTAAATAACGAGCCACTGCATCTGCGTTGCCTTGTGCAGAGCGGTAGAAAGCCTACAGGCTTTGTGTGTGGCAGAACCGGTGGCATACAGTACAGAGTGCTTACCGAAGATTAATGAGAAAGAGAGAATGATAACATCGGACTACATAAGCAACGACAATGCCTTTGATGAAAAGGTGCTCATTGGCGATGTGGGTGTAACATCGCTATCATACAGGGTGAGCATTGATGGCAGGCAATATTTTATGAAACAGTTGCGCTCCGAGTTATTTCCCAACCAAAGCAACAGAGCACTTTTTTACAAGGAGTATGAGTTGGGGCAAAAAATAGAGAGCCCTTATGTGGTGAAGTATCACGATATTTGCGAAGGCGACGACGAACTGTATATTCTTATGGAGTATGTGC
>JAUNQV010000097.1 GCA_030535995.1 Bacteroidales bacterium | reverse complement strand
AAGGTAAAGGAGTTGCTTCCACAGATAGGCAACGTGCTGAATGTGCAGATACGCTTCTCGGTTCCGCCACGTGACCTCGACTACAACCGCGACAACCTCCCCTGGAGAGTCATTCCCGACATTGCCGGCGGAGGTTACTTCTACGACCTTGCCCCTCACCAGATAGACCTGCTGCAGGAGATGTTCGGTTGCATACTGCATGCCGAGGGATACACGGCCAACCGTGGCGGATTGTACAAAGCAGAGGATACAGTGAGTGCATGCTTCAAATTCGATTCAGGAATACCGGGTTCCGGCTCATGGTGCTTTGTATCCGATGAATCGTCGAAAGAAGACCATATTGAGATATTCGGAAGCAAGGGCTGTATAAAATTCTCGGTATTCACATTCGAGCCCATTGAACTGCGCAATGTAGAAGGCATCAAATACTTCAACATTCCAAACCCGCCATACGTTCAACTACCGCTCATAAGGAACATTGTGGAGCATATTCAGCACCAAGGTATATGCAAATGCGACAGCATAAGTGCAACCCCCACAAACTGGGTGCTCGACAAAATCCTGGGCAAGATAATGTAAACGGAGGTTATGAAGCAGACTTTTACAGAAAACAGTCTGCAGCAAAGAGCATTAATGTTTCTTGCATCTTTGCTGGTAACAGCTTCACTTATGGCACAGGAGAACAGAGTGAAGCACATTGTTACCGACATCATCACCCACTCGATTGTAGACAACACACAAGAGGTTTTCAAAGAGACCGGAGAGTTCATCGAGAAGAATCTTGACGAGAAGGACAGCCTGTATATATCGCCCAACCTCTACAACTTTACAATAATGCCACAGTTCTCGAACAGCTTCGAGTACTACCGTTTTTCGTCGGGCGAAAGAGAGCAGAGCATAACTTTAAACCCGGGATTCAGCAACAAGTTCGGCCTTTACCTTGGGTGGAGATGGATATTCCTCGGGTACAGCATCAATCTGGACCAGAGTAGCCCGGAAACAGACATAAACCTCAGCTTTTATACATCGAAGATTGGTTTTGACCTCTTTTACCGCAAACGTAGCCGAGGTTTCGAAGTGCAACGGCTAAAAGGTTTCTATGACAACGGAAAGGAGCTGAAGGAGTACAACCACAATTTCAACGGGCTCACAGTGAGACAGAAAGGGTTCAACGTATATTATATCTTCAACAACAAGCAATTCTCCTACCCTGCAGCCTACAGCCAATCGACGAACCAAAGGATTAGTGCAGGCTCGTTCATTCTGGGAATAAACTACAACGAACAGTCGTTTGATTTTGACTATCACAAGTTCGACCCGAAGATACAGTCGCAACTGTCGCCCGAGTTGAAGTTCAATGAGGTCAGGTACCACGACTTCAGCGTAAATTTCGGATACAGCTACAACTGGGTTTTTGCCAAGAATTGCCTTGCTAACATCTCGCTCACCCCTGCCATCGGATACAAAAACACCTCGCTGCGCCTGAAGAGCAGCAAGGAGTTCTTGTCAAATATTAACATTGATTTCATTACACGCGCCGCTATTGTATACAATAACAGCAAATACTACGCCGGTGCATCAATTGTTTCAAATACCTATTCCTACAACAAGAAGTCACTATCTATCATAAACACCTTCGGTGTGATAAACGTATATATAGGCTTCAACTTCTGGCGAAGGAAATAACACTTTATCAGAAACGCGCGCCGAATGTTATGGCAACAGAGTGGTTCAGAAAATCTACCTCTGCCGCAGGATTTTCGTATTCATTATCGTAATAAGGGAAGAAATCAGCTTTCTGTGACTGCAGCACATAGGCAATATCGCAATAGAAGACATCTCCTCTGTAACCGCCTCCCAATGTCACCACGTTCTTCTCGAACCTGTTCATATACTCTGTAGAGGTATGTGTTACATTCGCTGCATCGAGATACTTGAATGCACTCTGCTTGAATGGAGCCGACTGGAAATTGTAGCCGGCACGTAGGCTTATGCCGTCAAACGTGAACTCTGCACCCAAACGAACAGTATGATGCTCCTTCAAGTTATACCCGATTTCGCTGCTCTGTGCCCTTGATGCATCGGAACTCTTGGTATACTCTGTTGAGCCGTAATCGGCATACTCATATTCGGCATTCAATGCAAGACAATCGGCAAGCGTACAAGCCATAGAGGCGTTGAAACGCCATGGAGTGCGCAGTTTGTATTCCAGACGCATGTCGTCGTTGTAGCGTTCATAGTCGCGGGTATCGAAGACATAACCTTCCGGGTCGGCTATTGATGCCGATGTAACATCCATAAGGTCATAATAATAGGTAGGAGTGTGGACTGCAAGACCAATTCTGAACGAAGAGTATTTGAAAGGACGTACAATGGCACCCAGTTTAAAATCGACACCACGGCCCTCTACCCTGTAGTTATTCACCAACGAATAGATTTCGCCATAAGAATCGGCCTCATAGTAATAACTGTAACGAGAATAATCCACATTGTGGAGACCCAATGTCGCACCCACATACACAACATCATTGATATTGGCCGAAACATTCATATCCACTACATCTATACCTCCACGCTCCTCGCTATAATAGCCCATATCTATCGGAGTATATGCAAGGTCACCGTTTCCGTTGACAAGGAAATTACCATCATCATCCACAAGATAGGCCTCTGCAGCAAGCAATGCCAACCAGCTATATTTGAAATTCTCATACATCGAATAGCTCAATTTGTCGAGTTCGAACTGTTTTCGGTCATACATATCCTTAATGACATATTGCTGTGAGAATCCATCGCAGAGACCATACATATCGAAATCATTTGAAAGATGGTTCTTCCTGCGATAGTTGATACCGAAATTCACAAATGAGACATCGGAGTTTTCCAGTTCATTTGCCCATACTATACCAAAGTTGCGTATGGATACATCGGTAAATTCACTCTCCGTTTCAATATCACCGAACATCGACTTGCTGTTATTGAAGTTTATACTGGCGGTGAAAGCAAAATCATTGTTCCGATAAAGAGCTGTACCCGCAGGATTTATACCCATAACAGAGACATCACCACCCAGAGCACTCATAGAGCCACCCATTCCCATGAAGCGGGCAGTACCGGCGAGGTCATTATCAAGCAACGGGGCAAAATCGTACATATTCTGTGCACAACCGCCGCCACCACCACGAGAACCACCACCGCCACTACTGCGACCCGAAGAGCCAGCGCTTGAGCGTGACACACTCGTACTGCTTGGACGGCTATAGCTACCCGAAGATGAAGAAGAGCGTCTTTCGCTACGATAGCTGCTGCCGCTTGAGCCTGATGAGCCTGAAGAAGAGCTTCGTCTGCTGCTTCTTACACTTGTTGCAGAGCCTCTGCGGCTACCGCTGCCGCTGTCACCACTGCCTACTGCAGCACCCGATGAACCACGGCGTGGACGCTGGCTGCGCACTGCTGTTGAACCGCCTTCACTACGCTTGCCGCTGCTGCCGCTACTGCCTACTGCAGCACCCGATGAGCCACGGCGTGGACGCTGGCTGCGCACTGCTGTTGAACCGCCTTCACCGCGCTTGCCGCTGCTGCCGCTACTGCCTACAGCCGCACCTGATGAACCACGGCGTGGACGCTGGCTGCGCACTGCTGTTGAACCGCCTTCACCGCGCTTACTGCTGCTACCGTTACTGCCAACAACAGTTCCCGATACTCCACGGCGTGGACGCTGGCTGCGTATAGCTGTTGAACCGCCTTTATCGCGCTTGCCACCTTCATTGCCACGACCTACAGAGCCGCCACGGGTTCCACCACCGCCACGGGTATATGCATAATCTCCGCTCCGGCCGCCACGACTGCCTCTGCCGATAGAACCGTTAGTGGGTATAGAGCGATGAATAGGCTTCCATGAACGGTGATACGCGTGTGTCGGGCCATGATAGTGATGATTGTGGTGATACCAATGATTGTGACCATAATACCAATGGTTATGATGCCAATGATAATCATACCAGTGATAATCGTACCAATGCGACCTCCAGCTCCAGTTATAGTAATCGTTCCATGTCCAATAGTTTATGGCACTGAATGTATAAGCCGGCCAGTAGAAAAGAGGATTTACCACTGTGGGATATATATCGATGCTGTAACCGTTGTCATATACATACCAGTCACGTACTCCGCAATTGTACATCAAGTCCCAATAGATGCTGCTGGCAACAAGTCTTTTGGGGCTACGGAAACGAATGATGCGTTTAGAGTAGCTGTAATCATCATAAAGATAATCGGGATTGTCGATGTAATAGCTCGACCTCCTCATCAGCATCGACAAAATAACTCTCGTCGGAACTCTTTACAACGAGCACCTTCTTTGCTTTCTTGGGTACATAGTAGATATCGTCCTGCGCAATATTCGCAAGAGGGAAAAGCAACATGAGTAAAAAAGCAATCTTTTTCATAGCCGTGTATATTTAGTCATTATTATTCTTCTTTCACGCTACAAAAGTAGCACCGCATATACAACAAAAAGAGGGAAAACCCCTACAAAAAGGAAGGATTTTCCCTATTTTATACAATTACTGAAAAAATTGCCGAAAAACTACTTATTCTCGGGACGCAATTTTCTTACGACCTCTGCAGTGCGCCACATTTCACTCTCGCGGAGTGCTTTCAGCTCCTCATTGAGTTTCTCGCGGTAATCGGGCTGCGAATTGGAGTCTATCGACACCTGCGCCTCATGACCGCTCTTCACCGACTCATAGAGTTTGTACATCACAGGCTTTATTGCATCGTGGAAAGGAGTCATCCAATCAAGTGCACCACGCTGCGCTGTTGTAGAGCAGTTTGCATACATCCAGTCCATACCTTTTGCCGAGAAGAGAGGCATAAGCGACTGGGTAAGCTCCTCGACCGTTTCATTGAAAGCCTCGGAGGGGGTGTGCCCGTTCTCACGCAACACCTCGTACTGTGCAAGGAAAAGCCCCTGTATCGCACCCATAAGTGAACCACGCTCGCCTGTGAGGTCGGAAACAGCCTCGCGCTCAAATGTTGTTTCAAAAAGATAGCCCGAACCGATGCCGATACCGAACGCAAGCACACGCTCAAGGGCCTTGCCTGTAGCATCCTGATGCACTGCATAAGAGGCGTTGACTCCTCTGCCTTCGAGGAACATTGTACGCAACGAGGTTCCAGAGCCTTTTGGAGCAACCATTATCACATCTACGCTACCCGACGGAACAATACCGGTTCTGTCGCTCCAGTTAATGCCGAAGCCATGTGAAAAATAGAGAGCCTTACCCGGAGTGAGGTACTGTTCAATTCTTGGCCACACGGCTATCTGCGCAGCATCGGAAAGGAGCATACACACAATGGTACCTCTACGGGCAGCCTCTTCGATAGAAAACAGCGTTTCACCCGGAACCCAACCATCGGCCACTGCCTTGTTGTATGTAGCACCCTCGCGCTGGCCTACTATAACATTAAAGCCATTGTCACGCAGGTTGCAAGCCTGTCCCGGACCCTGGACACCATAACCGAGAACAGCTATTGTCTCGTCTTTAAGTACCTCGCGCGCTTTTTCCAGTGAAAACTCACTTGGGGTCATCACATTCTCCACAACCCCGCCAAAATTCATTTCTGCCATAATTCTATGATTTATATTATTTACTGATTTTTCTTTTGTAATCTTCATTAAACAGCAGTTCACCCAAACTGTTCTGCGAAGCACGTGTTACAGCCACACGCCCCGACTTCACAAACTGCAACATACACTCTTGTGCCTTGAATTCATTATAAAGGTTGACCACGACATCGGTGGGACCGGTTTTCTCGACAACGGTGTAGTGCTCGTTTACCTCTATGACACGGGCTGCACTATGGCGTATTATTCTTGATATCTCATTATTCTCCATTATCTTCGGGGTCGACAATTTATAAAGCGCAACCTCCTGAAAGAATATCTCGTTGTCGGTGTAATAATCGGCCTTGAGCACATCTACTTTCTTTTCAATGCGCTTGGTCACCTTGTTTACCATATCCTCTTCGCCCCACAATGTAATTGTATAACGGTGCACACCCTCTACCGATGAAGATGATGCCGTTATGGTATCGATATTCATCATACGGCGGGTAAACTCCGCTGTAACCTGGTTGAGCATACCTGCAATATTTTCGGTATACACTATTATTGTATATAGTTTCTTCTCCATAATCATTTACTCAAAAATCATTTCACTCACTGTTGCTCCCGGAGGGGTCATGGGCATGACATTGGCCTCCTCCTTTACTGCCACATGCAAGAGGAAAGGCCCGTCGCACTCAATCATCTCCCTTATGGCATCATCAAGTTCCTCGCGCTCCACAACAAGACGCGATGCTATTCCATAGCCCTGTGCAATGAGCGAGTAATCGGGGTTCAGCATAGGAGTCCATGAATAGCGATGGTTGAAGAAGAGCTCCTGCCATTGACGCACATTGCCCAGATAATTGTTGTTAAGCAGTATCATTTTCACGGCCACCCCCTGCTCCATTATCGTTCCCAGTTCCTGTATATTCATCTGCATGCCTCCGTCACCGGTGAAAAGACACACCGTTCTATGCGGCATGGCAATTTTTGCACCTATTGCTGCCGGCAGTCCATAGCCCATAGTTCCCAAGCCACCCGAGGTGAGAATGCTGCGCGGCAATGTATATTTGAAATAACGCGCCGACATCATTTGGTTCTGCCCCACATCGGTAACAAGGATAGCACTGTTAGCCGTAGCCTCGCTCACCTTGCGTGCCACCTCACCCATGAGCAGAGGCCCCTCTTTAGGGTTCAGGGCCGCCTCTGTAACCTTTTCGCGCTCAATGGCATTATATGTATGGAAACTGCGCACCCACTCCTCATGATTGCCTCTTTCCACAAGAGCCGTGAGCATGGGAAGGACCTCCTTGCAGTCGCCTACAATAGGAACATCGACATTCACATTCTTGTTTATCTCGGCATTGTCTATATCAATGTGTATTACCTTTGCCTGTTTGGCATAGGTGTTTATGTTACCTGTAACACGGTCGCTGAAACGCATACCCACAGCAATGAGCAGGTCGCAGTTGTTTGTATTGACATTCGGTCCATAATTGCCATGCATACCCAGCATACCTACACACAACGGATGGTCACTCGGCAACGCAGAGAGGCCAAGCAGTGTACGCGCGGCAGGAATACCGCTCTTTTCTATAAAAGCCTTCAGTTCCTCCTGGGCATTGCCGAGCTCAACACCCTGCCCTACAAGCATAAATGGGCGTGAAGAGGCGTTTATAAGCCTTGCGGCTGCCTCCACGGCCTCCTGCGATGGTGACGGGTAGGGGATATAGCTGCGTACACTATCGACATAGGCCGGCTCATACTCCACTGTAGCAACCTGCGCGTTCTTTGTAAAGTCGAGCACAACCGGCCCGGGACGGCCGGTACCTGCTATGTAGAAAGCACGTGCCACGGCCCATGCTACATCTTCGGGCCTGCGTATCTGGTAACTCCACTTTGTTATAGGCTGTGTTATTCCCACAAAATCAATCTCCTGAAAAGCATCGGTTCCAAGAACTGTTGTACCCACCTGGCCTGCAATAACCACAACGGGGGTGCTGTCGAGCATGGCATCACTTATTCCTGTCAGGGTATTGGTAGCTCCCGGGCCGCTGGTAACAATGCAGAGGCCCACCTTTCCCG
>JAUNQV010000183.1 GCA_030535995.1 Bacteroidales bacterium | reverse complement strand
ATGAGTATTTTTCGGGCAAGCGTAACAACAAAAGAGCCTTTTTAGTCAGCCTCAAATGTAACGTGGCACTAAAGAGAAACAGCCTCAAGGCTCATTCATGATGATAGGGAAGATGGTTTATTATAGTATAGGCCCTGTATAGTTGTTCAACGAACAACAGCCTTATCATCTGATGTGAGAATGTCATCTTTGACAACGAGAGTTTCTCATGTGCCGCGTTATATACTTTAGGCGCAAAGCCGTATGGTCCACCGACAACAAACAGCAACCGCTTGGTCGATACATTCTGTTTGTGCTCTATCCATGCCGCAAACTCCGTAGAACGGTACTCCTTGCCCCCCTCATCGAGCAACACTACACGGTCACCGGGAGCCATGGCAGCGAGAATGGCATCGCCTTCAAGCTCCTTCTGCTGCGCTTCGCTCAACTTCTTGGCATTCTTGAGTTCAGGAATAACCACAGTATCGAACTGCGCAAAACGGCCTAACCGTTGCGTGTATTCATTGATGCCGGCTATAATATTATTGTCGACAGTGCGCCCTACAACAAGCAGTGTTATCTTCATCTTCTACAAAATCCAATGTTTGCACGAAGATACAATAAAAATAGTTTTAACTTTGTTCCAATGGCAATTATTATTTATCTTCGCAAAAATAAACCATAAGACCATGAATGTAAAAGACGAATTGATTGACAGGCTTATAGACCTGTCATTTGCCGAGGATATTGGTGACGGCGACCACACCACTCTTTCAACTATCCCTGCCGATGCAATGGGAAAGAACATGCTGCTCATTAAAGAGGACGGCGTTCTTGCCGGCGTTGAAATGGCAAAGCGCATTTTTGCCCGTTTCGACAAAGAACTGCAGGTTGAGGTACTAATTGAAGATGGAGCAGAGGTAAAGAAGGGGGACATTGCAATGTATGTGACAGGCAGCGTACGCTCACTGCTGCAGACAGAGCGTTTGATGCTCAATGTAATGCAGAGGATGAGTGGCATTGCAACAATGACACGCCGCTATGTAAAGGAACTTGAAGGTACAGGCACCCGCGTACTCGACACTCGCAAGACCACTCCCGGTATGCGCATTATGGAAAAAGAGGCTGTCCGCATTGGCGGTGGCGTGAACCACCGTATCGGCCTTTTCGACATGATTCTTATCAAGGACAACCATGTAGATTTTGCCGGAGGCATAGAGCAGGCTGT
The DNA here is from genome assembly GCA_030535995.1 of Bacteroidales bacterium. GTDB lineage: Bacteria > Bacteroidota > Bacteroidia > Bacteroidales > Bacteroidaceae > HGM04593. Next base: position 869 of record JAUNQV010000183.1, on the reverse strand, counting down.
TTCACGTGCAAAGGAGTATTGCAAGGCTTGTGGAAAAGAGCTGAAAATAGAAGTTGAGGTGCGCACACTTGAAGACCTGCAGAAGGTTATCGATATGGGAGGTGTACAACGTATAATGTTCGACAACTTCGACACAGAAAAGACACGCAAAGCTGTGGAGATGGTTGCCGGACGCTTTGAGACAGAATCGTCGGGCGGAATAACATTCGAAACACTGCGCGACTATGCACTCTGCGGTGTAGACTACATCTCTGTCGGAGCTCTGACACACTCGGTCAAAGGACTCGACATGAGTTTCAAGGCGGTAAAGTGATGCCGTTGGTTGACAGATAGTTTCTCTTTGCTGATTTTATTGTCGCAGTGACAAATAATTATGTATATTGCACTGCATAAGCAAAAGATACTATGACTTGGAGTGTAAAGAAAATAACGGTTGAATATGCAATATATCTCCTTTTATGGAGTATCTTGCTTCTGTCACCGATATTGGGGTCCATAATTAAGGATGTCTCTTTTTTCCCCACTTATGAAGAGATGCTATCCTTTTGGAAATTCCTGCTCCCTGCACTGATATTGTTTATACTGAACAATGCAATACTGATGCCTTTCCTTCTTTACAAAAAGAGGGGAAGGCTTTTTGTACTATACCTCCTATGTATTATTGTCGCATGTACCATTATATCCATATCCTTCCCTTTGAAGGAACCGCCCGGAAAATCTGTTCTTCCAATACTTCCATAAATTTATAAGCAAATACAGATGCTTTAGATGAAGGTTACAGTAAAACTGTAAACACTGAAACAACATCAGCTGCACTAGTACATTCCATGAAAGAAAATTCAAACTTCAATGGAGAGAATACAATGCCG
>JAUNQV010000025.1:18929-23477 GCA_030535995.1 Bacteroidales bacterium | reverse complement strand
AAATTCGACAACTCTACAGCCCCATACCTTAACAACACATATACATCGGCGCTTATCGTCAAAGAGGTAGAGTACCAGAATACACCGACCCTGAATGCCATTGACGACATCACCGGCGTGAGCGCGATAGACACATTCAGCGCGCCTTTTGCAACAATTGTTCCCGAAGGAGTAACTGCATATTATATAAAAGGAACCAATGATGAGGGTGATGCCGAAATGACCGCCATTGCAACCGGCGAGGCAATACCGGCCAACCAGGGTGTATTGCTTGCAGGTGAAGCAGGAAAATACACAATGGTACCTGCCAAAGATGAGACACGCGCCAACCTCGAAGGCAACCTTCTCGGGCACAGTGCAGGAGCAGCGAAAGTGCTTGAAGAGAGCGATAACGCTTACATTCTCACAAGAGTAAACGGTGCAACAGCCTTCTACAAAGGAAAGATTGGTTCAACACTTGCCATCAACCGTTCATACCTTTCATTGAGCAGCCCCGCAGAGAGTGTTCAGATACGCCTTGGCGGTACAACGGCTATTGAGGATGTGAGGGATGAAAGCGGAAACGCGGAAACTTACTACGACCTCACAGGCCGCCGTGTAAACAACCCTGTAAAAGGTGGCATTTACATCAAGAACAACAAGAAAATTATAATCAGATAAAAAAAACAGACACTATGAAAAAGAAGTATCAGATACCCGAAAGCACAGAAGTTAGCCTCAAGACCACAGATATTTTTGCGACATCACCAAGCGTTGTAAAGGTTGACAATTCCACCGAAGTCGATGCAAGTTCTTCCTTCTCCGGGAAACAGAGAGGAGAATGGGGAGATGTTTGGAAATAATACCATAAAATAGTCAGGGGGTGTCAATGCATTGACACCCCCTGACTATTTTATTACTCCCCGGCAAACAACTGCAACCATAAATGGAAATCATCCACAGTCGCATATTCGTTCATCTCAATATAATTGATGGCATAGCAGAGGGGAACGGTATAGCCGTAACAGAGATACAGTTCCTCCAAAAGCGCTTCGGGACTTACAGGTACAAACATTATTCGCTCAATTGTTTTATTACCTTAACCAGCTGCTCGCCAAGACCTATTGAATAGCCCTGCGACATGAACACCACACGGTTGAATGTATCGGCCACAAGAATTACAGGGCGATTGGGGTTTACAAGTTTCATGTTCTTTACAATCTCGTTGTAGATTGTATTGTCAATATCTGTTCCCCACACCACTGTAGACGGCAGAGCCGGGAAATCATTCACAAAGCGACCGGCTTCATCCTTATCGCGGAAAAGCAATACTATCTTCTGCCCCCACTTCTCGAACTCCTCTTTATATGGCATCACATCGCGCAGGAAGTGGTTGGTAGGCTCATTGCCCGGAGCTACAAGAGCTACTATGTAATAGCCTCGGCCGGTAGCCGAAAGTATCGAGCGCTCTTTTTGCTGCTCAAGGTCGTAGAAGAGGTTCTCGCTGTTGAAACCACCGATAACCTGCAATTTGTCGTTGCTCTCGCGCTGCACATACTGCAGAGCCTCGCCTTTCTCATAAAAACTCTTAACAAACTCCAAATGTGCAAGCACACTGCCATCGGCCATGCGTGTACCGCTTACCATAAGATAACTGCCGTCGGGACACCACCCGTTGGAAAATACCGTTTCAAAGGTTGCGCTCTCGGGGTAGTTCTGCAACTGCAGACGACCGTTCACAATCTTTGAGAGTGTGAAGTGTGAGTAGTACCGGGGATTGTCGATATAACGGGTGGGAGTAAAACCGACTGCCAATGCATTGCCACCGTTTCTCAATACCTCTTCTACAATGGGGTTAAAATCGACGAAACGGCAACCTGCGCCATACACGACCTCGCCGGAGACCTCATCGATATATGCAGGAATTCCCATACTGCGTGCACCGGCAACAAAGAATATCTTGAGTGAATGAAGGTCGGCCACACGTGTTTCCCAAACACCTTGCGGCGACATACAGAGCTGTTGCGGATTCCACTCCTCGTCTACTGTAATGTTCTCGCTACACCATTTTTTCCACATATCGGGGTTTGCCTTATATGTGTCACGCTCTTCGGGTGTAATCACACTGTTGAAGAATGAACGGTAAGGGGTCAGTTTTTCGTTGCTGACGCGCGGATTAACGACTGTTGCAAAATAGCTGTCGCTCTCATCCCCAGCCTCGACAACAGCCTGCAGATTGTCTTTCAGGACTTCCATTGGAACATCGCGCCTGTCTTTTTCCGACATACAGAAGAGCATCTTCATGGCATTGCCGCGTTTCCCGGCAGGAACGATGCGCAGGAACTCCACTATTGTCGCATGGTTACCGCGCGACTGTTCAATGAGTGTCACAAACTGTGCCTCATCAACACCCAAACCTGCAGCAAGCTCGGCAGCCTGCTCCTTGGTGGGGAATGTTGCCACGTATGCCGCCCTTATTGAATCCTCGTGAGCGAAACGGCGCGCATTTTCGGCTACCTGTTCAGGCGTAACGGCAGGAACAGTATTACGCTCTGCGGGAGGCACGATATCGAAATCGAAAGAGCCTGTATAATCAGAACCTTTGTCTACCACAACGGATACGATGCTGTCCTTGCCGGCCGAGAACTTGGCAAAACCGAACTTTCCGTTGTATGAGGCCCAGGCAAGCATATCGCCAAGGCCGGTGGTTATTGAGGCATAACCTTCATTATCACACTCTTTTGTGGCAGCAGTGAAGAACTCGGCATAGTTATATATCTTGAACTCTACTGTTGCCTTTAGCGGATTGCCGGCCTCATCGGTAACCTTTACACGGGTTGTGGCAACCGGAGCATAGTTGGAAGTTACATTTATTTCGGTGTAACAGGGAGTTACGCTTATAACCTCCTCGGGGCCGTCGTAACTGCCGAAGGCTTTGGTGTGCATCAACATTCCACGCGAAGCAGGGGCATTGAACCAGGCAAGGTCAAGCACCGGTTCGGGCTCACATGCACCTATGAAATGCCACTTGCCATCGACCCAAACCTCAACCCAGGCATGGTTGTCGTCGGTGTGCGCCCATCGGGGAGTATATACCTGACGGGCCGGTATGCCTACTGCGCGCAGGGCTGCAACGGCAAAGGTTGATTCCTCGCCACAACGGCCATGGGCGGTACGTACTGTCGCCAACGGAGAGCTGGTTCGTATGTCGCTGGGGGTGTATGTGACTTTCTCGTGACACCAGTGGTTGACCTCAAGCACCGCCTCACCCATCGAGAGATGCTTTACCCTCTCTTTGAGTTCGTTATAAAAGACCACGCGGCTACTGTCCATATTCTCGTTGTTCACACGAACCGGCAGTACAAAATGGAGGAATTCACGTACCGGAACCGACTTTCCCCATGGCATCTCCTCACGCGCTTTAAGGGCATAGTCTACATTCTGCAGATAGAACTCCGCCGGATAGTCTACTATATCGGGCAGAGGCATGTAGGCGTAGAGAAACTGCATCGCTTCGAGACGTGCACCCTGCAGGTTTCCGTCGAAGACCTTGAAACGCTCTCTTGTTTGCAACAGAGTGCGGCGTGCCTCAAAATCGGCTGCTATTTTACCGTTTTCATCGAGTGTTTCCTGCGAAGCGGCAGGAATGAGCATGTAGGCTGCAACAGCAACCAGAAAAAGCAGAATTGTGTATTTTTTCATTGTGGTGAGATTTTATCAAAGCTGTAATAGCGCAAACTTACATAAAAACTTTTGTTTTTACACCCACTGTAATAAAAATCAAACAGCTTGATTATATTTCTCTCGCCTTTCACTATATTTGCAAATTGGGGATGAAGGAGAATTTTGTTCCCAACCGATTATTCACTCTAAAAAAAACACACAGAAAGGTGAAAAACAAGAATATATCAAACAGGAAACTCTTCAGGTGGCTATGGAGAAACTCCAAAGGAGCAAGAAAACAGGCACTGCTGAATACTGCGATAGGGCTTGCCGATGTACTCTGCCAACTTCTTTGGGTAATTGCATGCAAGCATGCCATAGACATTGCGACAGGTGTTGCCGAGGGGTCATTGAAGACCACCGGCATAGTTATTGGAGCACTTATGCTCACCGAGATTGTCTCCCGAGGCGCAAGCCGCTGGATACATGCCGTCATAGGCAACAAGGTACGCAACAGGATGAGGCTCAAGATTTTCGCACGGCTGCTGCGCTGCGACTGGCTGCACTTGCAGAAACACCATACCGGCGACCTCATAAACAGGCTCGAAGGTGATGTCGGAAGCATAACTTCCCTTATAACGGAAACAATACCTGCAACAGTGGTGGTCTTTATACAGCTTGTAGCCTCTTTTGCACTGCTCTTCTTCATGAGCCCCATGCTGGCACTATCGGTATTTATAATTCTGCCTGTATGCCTTGTGGTGAGCCAGGTATATGTACGCCGCATGCGCAAGCTCAACCGCGATGTACGCGACAGCGACAGCCGCATACAGTCGGTTGAGCATGATATCCAGCAACACAAAAATATCAAAAAAAATCAATAAAACAAAAAAAAAAAACACAAAC
>JAUNQV010000025.1:0-18919 GCA_030535995.1 Bacteroidales bacterium | reverse complement strand
GCCGCATACAGTCGGTGCTGCAGGAGAGCCTGCAGCACAAAGAGCTCATAAAATCGCTTGAGCAGAACAACTCTACAGAGAAGCAACTCACAGAGTTGCAGGCAAAGCTGCACTCACAGGTTACAGACCGCACAAAATTCTCGCTCGGAGCATTCACGCTCATACAACTGGGCTTTGCAGCCGGTTATCTTGTCGCTTTTCTCTGGGGAGCGGCAAGCCTCCGCGACGGGGTTATAACATACGGAACGATGGCTGCCTACCTGCAGCTTGTAGGGCTTATACAGCGCCCTACCATGGACCTGAGCCGATATGTTCCGGGAATTGTATCGTCACTCACTGCTGCCGAACGCCTTTATGAGCTGGAGGATATACCCATGGAGAAACAAGGCGATGCCCTGATGCTCGGGGGTACAGCCGGTGTACGTTTCAAGGATGTGACCTTTGCCTACGACAAAGACGGCCGCACTATTCTCAACAGGTTCAGCTACGATTTTCCACCTAACAGCTGCACGGCCATTGTGGGCGAGACCGGTGCAGGAAAGACAACGATAATACGCCTGCTTGTGGCCCTCATTAACCCCAAAAGCGGAACCATAGAGCTGTACAACGACAAAGAAAAGCACCTCTCTTCGACACTCACACGCCGCAATTTCGTATATATACCCCAAGGCAACAGCCTCGTCAGCGGCACCATCAGGGAGAACCTGCTTATGGGTAACCCCGATGCCACCGAAGAGCAGATGAAGAGGGCCCTGCACATAGCCTGTGCCGAATATGTATTTGAACTGCCGATGGGAATTGACAGCCAGATAACAGAACAGGGAGGAGGCTTCAGCGAAGGACAGGCGCAACGTATTGCCGTGGCACGTTCGATATTGCGTCCGGGCAGCATACTCATACTCGATGAAATTACCTCGGCACTCGACGAGAAGACCGAGCAGGAGATGTTGCGCCGACTCACAGAGAGCCAGATTGGAAAGACACTTATATTCGTGACCCACCGACCGGCTGTAATAAAATACTGCACACAGGTGCTGCACATTGAAAAGGAGTACAAAAAAACAACAGAATAGAGTTATAGGCCAATTTTTAAACGATAAAACCGAAGCTTCTGCAATAAAGGAGTTAAATTGCCGTTAAACATAAACACTTTGTAACTATGATAGAATATCTTAAAGGAGAGGTTGCCGAATTGAGCCCCGCAACAGCAATAATCGAGTGCTGCGGTGTCGGCTACGAAACAAGCATCACCCTGAACACATACAGTGCACTCCAAGGCAAAAAGGATGCCAAGCTATACATTTATGAGGTTATACGCGAGGATACACACCAACTCTTCGGGTTCAGCAACAGGCAGGAGCGCGAACTGTTCCTGCTGCTAATCTCGGTTTCGGGAATTGGAGGCAACACTGCGCGTACGATACTTTCGGCCTTTACCGTGAGCGAGCTTTGCGAAGCCATTGCCACAGGCAACGAGGTTGCCATAAAAGGGGTAAAAGGCATTGGACTCAAGACTGCCCAAAGGCTAATCGTAGACCTCAAGGACAAGATAAAGAACATTGGCGGCGGCCTGCAAGGCAGCACTACTGTTGCGGCAAGCCTGAACAACGACACTGTCGAGGGTGCCGTAGCAGCACTTGTAATGCTCGGCTTCCCCGCTTCTGCAGCCGGAAAGGTGGTACAAAGCATTGTAAAGAGCGAGCCTCAAGCAACCATTGAACAGGTTATTAAACAGGCACTGAAACAATTATAAACGACAAAGACAATGAACAGGCTGACGCTACTGGTATTCATTCTTCTCGTGGGCACAGGAGTGCTTGCGCAGGAGAGTGTGCATCGCGACTCGGTGCGTCACTCTATCAGGACACGGCAGAGGGCAAGACTCGTCCAGAAAGACACAATACCGGCACGTTACCCTGTAGCAGAGATTGTTCCGCAAAGCCTGGAGGAGATAAGCAAAAGGCCTCTCGACCTTAAATCGCCGGAGAACATTGTAACCGACACTCTGTACAATGCCGAGGACAGTGTATATACATTTACCACCCGCTTGGGAAAATCGGTTCTTGGAGCACCCATTCTCTTGAGCCCCGAGGAGTACTCGAAATGGCATGAGAGAAGTGCCAGAAGAAGCTACTTCAAAGCAAAGAACTATGAGGAATGGGAAAACCAGAACAAGAAGGACAAGTTCGATTTTACCGACATGCACTTCGACCTTGGCCCGGCCGAGAAGATATTCGGCCCCGGCGGTGTGCGCATAAAGACACAAGGTAGCGCCGAAATAAGGATAGGTTACTCAATGCAGAGCATCGACAACCCCTCCCTGCCCTCGCGCAGCCGAAGCACCAACAGTTTCGACTTCGACGAGAAGATTAACCTGAACATACGAGGCAGCGTAGGAGACAAGATGAACATGGACTTCAACTACAATACAGAGTCCACATTCAGCTACGATGCAAAGAAGATAAGTCTAAAATACGAAGGCAAGGAGGATGAGATAATAAAACTGCTTGAGGCCGGAAACATCTCCTTCCCCACAAACTCAAGCCTCATTAAAGGAGCTTCGGCACTCTTTGGTGTGAGAGCCGACCTGCAATTCGGCAAACTGCTCTTGCAGACAGTCGTTTCACAAAAAACCTCGAATACAAGCGTTGTCAGTTCAAAGGGCGGCACACAGCTCACCACATACGAGATTGAGATTACCGACTACGACGAGAACAAGCACTTTTTCCTTGCACACTATTTCCGTGACAACTACGACCGTGCTATGTCGCAGTTGCCTACTGTGCTGTCGGGCATAAACATCAACCGCATAGAAGTATGGGTCACAAACAAGACCAGCGACTACAATAACCCGAGAAACATTGTGGCCTTTACCGATATTGCCGAGAAAAGCCACATAAGCAACGGGCTTTGGCAGCCACAGGGCGGCATGAACATACCCCACAACAATGCCAACGACCTCTACACGCAGCTGAACAGCGTATATTCCGAAATTAGGGATATCGACAAGGTAAACAGTGTGCTAAACGGCATTGACGGCATAAACGGAGGACTCGACTATGAGAAACTCTCCAATGCAAGGCTCCTCTCTTCATCGGAGTACACGCTGAACAGGGAACTCGGTTTCATCTCATTGAAAACCGCCCTGCGTGCCGACGAGGTTCTGGCGGTCGCATACGAATTCACATACGGCGGACAGACCTACCAGGTAGGTGAGTTCTCCAACGATATAAAAGAGTCGAAGACAACCCTTTTTGTAAAGTTGCTGAAACCCAACGCCTGCTCCCCTAACAACGGCTGTTGGGACCTCATGATGAAGAATGTCTACTCGCTCGGTACACGCAACCTGAAAAACACCGACTTCAAGCTCGATGTATATTATGCCAGCGACAGCCTCGGCACAAACGTAACCTACCTGCCCGAGCCACAGTTAAAGGGCAGAACACTCTTGCAGATGCTCGGCCTCGACAGGCTCGACAGCAACAACAGCAAGGAGAACCCCAACGGAATATTCGATTTCGTTCAGGGCTACACTGTCGATGCCTCTTCAGGGCGTATATTCTTCCCATCGGTAGAACCCTTCGGCAGCTACCTCAAAAAGAAGATAGATAATGATGCCGTTGCTGAGAAATATATTTTCCAGGAGCTCTACGACTCTACCAAGACTGTTGCCAAACAGATTGCCGAAAAGGATAAGTTCTACCTTATAGGCGAGTACACCGGCTCTTCGGCCAATGTGATAAACACCGGTTCCACCAACATTCCGCGAGGCTCTGTAGTTGTAACAGCCGGCGGTGTAACACTTGTAGAGAACAGCGACTACCAGGTCGACTACTCCTCGGGTACTGTGACAATCCTGAACCAGAGCATCATCGATGCCGGAACCAATGTACAGGTTTCGCTTGAGAGCAACACCCTGTTCAACATGCAGAGGAAGACGGTGCTCGGACTCAACTGGAAATATGACTACTCCGACGACCTGAAATTCGGCGGTACATTCATGTCACTCTCCGAGAAGCCTCTCACCACAAAGGTTGATATGGGCAGCGAACCGTTGCAGAACTTCATCTGGGGTCTTAACCTCAGTTGGAAGAAACAGAGCCAGTGGCTGACGAACATGGTAGACAGGTTGCCGTTCATAAACTGCACCGCACCATCATCGATAAGCCTTTCGGCTGAATTCGCACGCCTTGAAGCAGGAACCTCAAGCGATGTGCAGAGCGAGGCTTCATATATCGACGACTTTGAAAGCACAGAGAACGGAATTGACATAAAATCGCCCTCGCAATGGATGCTGGCTTCATTGCCAAGCGGAATGCAGTACAGCAACCTCACTAATGACATACGTACAGGTTACAACCGTGCACACATTAGCTGGTACACCATTGACCCGCTCTTTACACGCCGCAGCTCATCACTTACTCCGGCCCACATAAAGAGTGACATAGAGCAGTTGTCTAATCACTATGTACGCGAGGTCTACGAGCGTGAGCTTTACCCCAACAAGGAGTCGACATACGGCGAGTCCTCGACGCTCTCACTTTTCAACGTAACATATTACCCCGACGAGCGAGGCCCCTACAACCTCGATACCGATGTAACCTTCGATGGCAAGCTCATTGACCCCGAGAAACGCTGGGGAGGTATTACGCGACAACTGACTACCACCGATTTTGAAGGTGCCAACATACAGTATATCGAGTTCTGGTTGCTCGACCCCTTCATATATGAACAGGCAGGAATGGGCGGAGAGCTCTATTTCAACCTCGGCGAGGTATCGGAGGATATTCTAAAGGACGGAAAGAAGTTCTACGAGAACGGACTGCCGACTACCGACAACAATTACGGCCACGAAGAGACCGTATGGGGCCGTGTGCCGGTAAACACCAGCCTCGTATATGCTTTCGATAACAACTCGGGCAGCCGCGACCAACAGGATATAGGCCTCAACGGACTTTCGAGCAGTGCCGAGGCAGAGCACCCCACATACAAGAGCTACCTCGAGGCTATGAAAGGCAGAGTGCGCCAAGAGGTCTATGACAGCATTGCTGCCGACCCTGCAGGCGACAACTACCACTATTTCCGTGGCGGCGACTACGATGCAGAGAAAAAGAGCATTATCGAGCGCTACAAATATTTCAACAACACCGAGGGCAACTCTCCCACATCTTCGGGCGAGAGCTTCAGCAGCGCAGCAAAGACGACCCCCGATATTGAGGATGCGAACCAGGATTTCACCATGGACGAGTATGAGAACTTCTTCCAGTACAGGATTTCTCTCCGCCCCAATGAAATGAATGTTGGCAGTAACTACATTACCGACAAACGCACTGTGACCACAAAACTGCGCAACGGCAACACCGAGAGTGTGAACTGGTACAAGTTCCGTATTCCTATCGACGAGTATGAGAAGATTGTGGGTACAATACGCGACTTTACCTCAATACGTTTTATAAGAATGTACATGACCGGGTTCAAGAAACCTGTTACACTGCGCTTTGCCACAATGCAGCTTGTACGTGGCGACTGGCGACCATATCTGCAGCCCATCGCTTCGAAGAACAACACGGCACCTACCGTTTCGGGTGAGTTCACAACAGCGGCGGTGAGCATAGAGGAGCATGGCGACAGGAAACCGGTGAACTACGTTCTTCCTCCGGGTATAACACGTATAATAGACCCCAGCCAGCCACAGTTGCGCCAGGACAACGAGCAGGCACTCTCACTGAATGTGAATAACCTCGGCAGCAAGGAGAGCCGCGCTGTATACAAGAAGAGTAATCTCGATATACGCCAATATGAGCGCATACAGCTTTATATCCATGCCGAAGCTCCGGAATATGACGCATCACAGCTCGGGAACAACGACCTCTCGCTGTTCATTCGTCTTGGTTCCGACTACAAGAGCAACTACTACGAGTATGAAGTTCCGCTGACACTGACCCCACACGGCTCGTACGACGGCAACAGCTCCTCGGCTGCAGCCATAGTGTGGCCCGAGGAGAATATGATTGATATTCCGCTCAGCAAGCTCACAGCCATAAAAGTGAGGAGAAATACCCTGCGCAACACAGGCAGCAATGGTGTCACCAACACCACAATATACAGCGAATACGATGAGGACTCGCCTAAAAACAGGATAAGCGTAATCGGCAGCCCCTCGCTCGGGCAGGTAAAGGTTATGATGATTGGCTTGCGCAACAACAGTGCAAGCAACAAATCGGCCATTGTATGGGTCAACGAGATGCGTCTGCTGGGCTTCAACAACAAGAGCGGATGGGCGGCACAAGGTAACCTCAACGTAAAATTGAGCGACATAGGTTCATTTGCAGCACAAGGCAAGATTGAGACAGCCGGCTTCGGCGGGCTTGAGGACAAGCTTGCTTCGCGCCGCACCGATGACTATTACCGCTACTCACTCACCGGAACCATCGACTTCGGGCGTATGCTGCCCGAGTCGTTCAAGGTGTCGTTGCCGACATACTACTCGTTTACCGAGGAGGTGACCTCACCGCTCTATAGCCCGTTCGACACCGACCTGCTGCTCGACGATGTTCTCGACTCATACACCGGAGCAAGCCGCGACTCGTTGAAGAGCATTGCCGAGGTACGCTCGATAATGCGTAACTTCAGCATAAGCAATGCCAAGATAAACATTGCCAGCGAGACACCTATGCCATACGACCCGGCAAACTTCAGTTTCAGTTATTCGCGTGCTACAACCGACAACAGCGGAAGCACCATAAGCTGGGAGAACAGGCTCAACTGGAAAGCATCGATGACCTACAACTACTCCAGCCCGATAAAGACCATAAAGCCATTCGAAAAAATCAAGAACAAATCGAAATGGCTGAAGATTTTGAAGGATTGGGGCTTTAACCCACTGCCGCAGAGCCTTGCTTTCAACAGTGACATGACACGTACATACCACGAAATACAACGTCGCGACCTCAATGCCATTGCAGCCGGGAACGAGATTCCGTTGACATTCTCGCAACAGTTCTACTGGAACCGCTCGTTCTCAATCAAGTGGGACCCTACTACAAACCTCAAGATGAGCCTCACAGCCGGTACAAATGCCGAGATTGAAGAACCGTTCCTGCCGGTGAACAAAGACCGTTACCCTAATGAATATGCTATTTGGAAGGACTCTGTAAAACAGAGTATAAAAGACCTTGGACGACCGCTCAGCTACCAGCAGAGTTTCAATGCTTCCTACACCCTGCCGCTGAACAAATTGCCTATATTCGAGTGGCTCAATGCCGATGCAAGCTACTCGGGAACATACAACTGGCAAAGAGGAAATACAATTTCGGGCGTGAACTTCGGCAACAACATTGCCAACAAACGCAACATAACACTTAAAGGAACATTCAACCTCGAAAAGCTGTATAACCTTATACCTTATCTTGAGGAGACCAACAAGCGCTTTGCCAGTGGCAACAAAAGGAAGAGCGACAAGGTACGCAAGCCCAAGCAGCAGAAGGTAAAACCTTTTGTAAAAGAGGTAAAGCTCAACCTCGACAGCACGGTAACCCTCGCCCACAATCTCAAGAGCAAGAAGTTCGACATTACGGCAAAAACCAAAAAAGGTGAGAAATACAAACTCAAATACAAGATTGTTGACGAAAACAGTATTCTTATAAAGAACAACGACAGTATAAGCATAAAGGTTACCATCATACCCGAGATTGACAATGGCGAACGCAGCGGCCTCGCAAAGGCTCTGCAATACCCCACACGTGCACTGATGATGGTTAGAAACATCTCGGTGAGCTATACCAACGCATACGCCATGAACCTTCCCGGCTTCATGCCCAGCGCAGGCGACATATTCGGTCAGAACAAGGTCGACGGCATGTATGCACCGGGGCTTGACTTTGCCTTTGGACTGACAAACGACAGTTTCCTCGAAAAGGCAGCACGACGCAACTGGCTCCTGAAGAGCGACAGCATTGCGGCACAGGCATCATCAACCGCTGCCGAGGATTTACAGCTCAGAATGACATTGGAGCCATTGAAAGACCTGAAGATTGACCTCAACGCAAGCTGGACACGCAACAAGAGCAAGAGCATACAGTTCATGTACGATGGCATGCCGTTCAACGAATCGGGAGGTTTCACAATGACAACCATCACCATAGGCAACTCCTTTGGCGGCGGCAATGCCGACAATGGATACAAATCGGGGGTGTTCGACGATTTTGTCGGCAGCCTCGACAGCTACAGAAACCGTATGGAGAGCCGTTACGAAGGAAGCCGATACCCCGAGAACAGCGCTCTTGCCGGAGAACTCTACGACCCGGCAAACGGCGCGGTGGACAAGTATTCGGCCGATGTGATGATACCGGCATTCCTCGACTCCTACACCGGAAGCAGCGGCAACGAGATTTTCCCGAAAATGCTCCGTCTGCTGCCCAACTGGAAGATAAAGTATTCGGGTTTGTCGAAACTCCCCTTCTTCCAGAAGTATTTCAAGAGTGTCAATATCGAGCACGGCTACAAAAGCGTCTATGCAGTAGGTTCTTACAGCACATACGCCACATACATGGAGTATACCAACGGCATAGGATATGTCAACAGCACAGCTACCGGCATGCCGGTTCCGAGCGGACGATACAACATCGGTGCCGTATCGATAAACGAGAGCTTCTCACCGCTTTTAGGTGTAGATGTTACCACAAACAACAACCTCACCGTTGGCGGCAAATTCATACAGTCGCGTATTCTCAACCTCAGTATCACCGCGATACAGCTTGTTGAGACCTACTCACAGGAGATTGCATTCAATGTAGGATACAAGATTGTCAACTTCAAACTCTTCGGTGGCGGTGGCAGAAAGAAGGCAAGCAAAGAGAAGAACGACAGCAAGGGAAGCGACATTAACATACGCGCCGACTTCTCGTTCAAGAACAGCTCTTCAATTTGCCGCAGCATCGACAAGGGAACTACACAGGCTACGAGCGGAAACAAATCGTTCAACTACTCGTTCACAGCCGATTATGCCTACAGCAAGATGCTCACATTCAGCTTCTACTTCGACAGGCAGAAGACAGTTCCGCTTATTTCTACAAACTCCTACCCCACCACAACCACCGATTTTGGTGTGAGCATGAAGTTCTCACTTACACGTTAATGAAAATGATGAAGAGAATTCTTGTTATAATGGCAATACTGTTTCCGCTTCACATGCTCGGAGGCAACAGGATAGTTGTTTCAAAAAAGCTGCTGCAACTATATGTAGTGAGCGAAACGAACGACACCCTTTTCAGCTGCCCCGTTGCATGCGGCATAAACCTTGGTAACAAGACCCGCGTAGGTGACCACAAGACACCCGAGGGTACATTCAAGATAACGAAGATGTACGATGCCACTTCGTGGAAACATGACTTTGGGGATGGTAAAGGGATACGCCAGGGAGCATACGGCCCACTCTTTTTCAGGCTCAACGTACCCGGGTTCAACGATATCGGCATACACGGCACGATATTCCCCGAAAGCATTGGCACACGCAGCAGCGAGGGGTGTGTGAGGTTAAAGAACGAGGATATAAAGGCATTGTACCGCTACTGCTTCATCGGCATGACGGTGGTGATAGAACCGGATGAAATAACGGAAGAGATAAAAAACGCATTGCATTAAAGTTGAGCCCAATTATGCCAAATAAAAAAACCGCAGGAATTCCTGCGGTTTGTACCTCAGTCGGGAATCGAACCCGAATCTAATCTTTAGGAGAGATTTATTCTATCCATTGAACTACTAAGGCATTTTTAGAGCCACTGCAGCTATTTCTGCCGCGAAGATAAGCAAATTATTCGCAATCAGCAAAGCAGAATTGCCAAATTAACGTCAAGTTCTAAAAAACTGTTATAATATTTTAAAGTTTATACACCACCCTATCTACATAAGGATTAATATATTATATTCGCATCGGAACTGACAAACACACTTCACGATGAGAACCATATTCATATTCATTCTCTCCTTAATTGCACTTAACTCGGTATCGCAGAACTTTGGTGAACTGTGCAGCGAAGGAATAAAGCACATTACAAACAAGAACTACGAAAAGGCAAAGGAGGTTTTCATCAAGGCTACCGAGGCAAGCAGGAACAGCAAAGAGAAGGCCTACTCGCATGCAAACCTTGCCTACTCTTTCCAGATGTGCGGCGACCTGCATAATGCGCTTAAGAACTACAACACAGCCATAAGCCACGAAGGCAAGGAACTCGCGCTTGTTGTACAACGTGCTAATATATACATGCAGCTCGACAGCACCGAGAAAGCACTGCACGACTACAACCTCATTCTGGAAAAAGAGCCATACAACACCGGAGCTTTGTATGTGAGAGCCACCATTCACGCCGACAACGGCAACTTGCAGCATGCCAGGAACGACTACAATGCCCTGCTGGCAATAGACCCCGACAATACAAACGCCCGCCTGGGTTATGCCATTCTGTACCAGAAAGAGAAGAAATACAACGAGTGCCTGATGATGCTCGGGCAACTGATAGAGGACGCCCCCACAAACGCAGCATTTTACATTGCAAGGAGCGATGTCGAGAGAGAGATGGGCTATAACGAACTGGCACTCATGGATGTGGAGAAGGCCATCAGCATCGACCCGGGCAACGCCGGTTACTACAGACTGCAGGCAATACTGCTTGAAAAACTTGGCAAGAGAGAGGCTGCCAGAAGAAGTCTCAGGAACGCGACTCTTATTGAGTCGGCCGGCAAAAAGAATTAGAAATATTTTACTCTATACCGGCCAAAGCAGAGCGCATTGCATCAATTATTGTAAAATTTATTATTGTTGTTGAGCTTATTTAACAAATCTGTTGTATATTTGGAGTGACATTGAAAAACTTACAACTAACAAAATGACACAAAAAAGTTCCAACCCATACAACATTAAAGAAAAGCAGGACAAGAATGCAGCCTACCGCTCTTTAATTCGTGCAGAGCTGGCCGATGAGCTTTACGAGAAAATCCTGAATATCATAGTAATTGAAAAGAGATACCGCAACAAGGATTTCTCGGCAAGAGACCTCGCAAGCGAGTTGAACACCAACACACGCTACATTTCGGCTGTGATAAATTCACGCTTCAATACCAATTTCTCGTGCCTCGTAAACGAGTACCGTGTAAAGGAGGCTATGCACCGAATGGCCGATAAGAGATATGCCGACATGACCATAGAAGAGATTGGTTCTATGGTAGGCTTTGCCAACAGGCAATCGTTCTACGCTTCGTTCCACCGCATTATGGGAGAGACACCTAACAATTACAGGAAGAGACACACTGCTGTAAAATGACAGCGATATAACCATGCTCCAAGAAACAGCACTCCACGAAACAATAAAGGATATAAAGAAACAGTTGCGACTAGCCATGAACGGCATAGTATCGTCGCACCAACGTAACCAAGGACTCAACTACAAGATTAACTTCGGGGTTGAGATACCTCGGCTTAAAGCTATTGCTTCGGGCTACAGCAAAAGCAAAGAACTGGCACTCGCGCTGTGGCAGGACAATATACGCGAATGTAAACTGCTTGCCATATTCCTGTTGCCGCAAGAGAACTACCGGGAAATAGCCACTGCATGGACAGCCGATGTTCCTTTCACAGAGATTGCCGACCACTTGGCAAAAACAATACTATGCAATACCGCAACGGCTGCAGACGATGCTGTATCGAACATACAGCGCCCCGACGGGCTTTTCAGGTATTGCGGCTACATGACACTCTCGCATCTCTTCCGCCAGGGCAAGGAACTGACCGACGAACAGACAACCCGATACCTTGAAGAGGTTCGCGACATCACCCCCGAGAAGAGTGGCACAACAGCTGTAAATGCAGCCTACAATTCACTTATACAATTCATTGCAAACTGCAACAACGCAAGGGAAAAGGCCGTTGAAATCTTCAGCGGGAAAGAGATAAACTCCACACTGATGAACCTTATTGAAGAATAGCTGTTATCCCACGGCCATTTTAGAACCATTCTTAACTATACAATCTCTCTTTTTATAGAAATTTAAACGAGTTTCTACACTATATTATAAAAAAAGAGGTAACTTTGTATGCAAACTCGGTAAAATGGAAAACAGCAAGACAGCAGGAACCGCAAGGCAGATATTCACCGAATACCTGAAAGAGAACAGGTGCCGGCGTACCCCCGAGCGTTTCGCCATCTTGGATGCCATTTACTCGATAAACGGAAGCTTTGAAATTCCCGACCTCCTGAATTTATTGGAGGAAAAAGAGAAATTCAGGGTCAGCCGTGCAACAGTGTACAACACGATAACACTGCTGATTAACGCCAACCTTGTCGTGCATCACCAGTTTGGAGACAAGTCGAAATACGAGAGATGCTATGGCAGCGGAAAATCGCACATGATATGCACGCAGTGCGGCAAGGTAACCGAGGTAAACAACATTGATATAAAAGAGACTTTAACAGCGAATATAAAGAAATTTCATTTAACCCATTATTCGTTATATTTGTATGGCGTGTGCAACAAATGCCACCAATCGATAAAAAGACGCAAAGCACGAATAAACAAAACCAAAGGATAATGAAACAGAATATAGATGTTCTTCTGGGACTCCAGTGGGGTGACGAAGGAAAAGGAAAAGTAGTAGACGTAATGACTCCGAATTACGATGTAGTCGCACGTTTTCAAGGCGGCCCCAATGCCGGCCACACTCTCGAATTCGAGGGCAAGAAATTCGTGTTGCGCTCAATTCCATCGGGAATTTTCCAGGGCGAGAAGATAAACATCATCGGCAATGGCGTTGTTCTCGACCCGGCTCTTTTCAAAGGTGAGGCCGAAGACCTTGTAAAGGCCGGCTACGACCTCACAAAGAACCTTTTCATTTCAAAGAAAGCACACCTCATATTGCCCACACACCGTGTACTCGACGCGGCATACGAGGCAGCCAAGGGCGATGCAAAAGTTGGAACAACCGGAAAAGGTATTGGCCCTACATATACCGACAAGATTAGCCGTAACGGAATTCGTGTAGGTGACATCCTTGAGAATTTCGAGCAGAAATATGCACAGGCCAAGGCACGCCATGAGCAGATTTTGAAAGAGATGAACTTCAGCTACGATATCGCCGAAATGGAGAAGAACTGGCTCGAAGGCATTGAATACCTCAAGAAGTTCCGCCTCATAGACAGTGAGCAGTTCATCAACGACCTGATGAATGAGGGCAAGAGCATACTCTGCGAAGGAGCCCAGGGAAGCCTTCTCGATATTGACTTCGGAAGCTACCCGTTCGTAACCTCTTCAAATACCGTATGCGCCGGAGCATGTACAGGACTTGGAGTAGCACCGGGCAGAATAGGCAACGTATACGGCATCACAAAGGCATACTGTACACGTGTCGGAGCAGGCCCGTTCCCCACAGAACTCTTCGACGAGACAGGCGCACTCATGCGCGACCGCGGACATGAATATGGCGCAGTAACAGGCCGTGAACGCCGTTGCGGATGGATTGACCTTGTTGCCCTCAAGTACACAATAATGATAAACGGTGTAACCCACCTCATACTCATGAAGAGCGATGTGCTTGATACATTCCCCACCATTAAGGCTTGTATCGCATACAAGAAGAACGGTGAGACACTGAAACACATGCCATACGATATTGAAGGCGTTGAGCCCGTCTACACCGAACTGAAAGGGTGGACAACCGACCTCACCGGGCTGAAGAGCGAAGAGGAACTTCCCGAGGCATTCAAGGAGTATATATGCTTCCTCGAAAAAGAGCTTGGCGTTCCTGTAAAATATCTCTCGATAGGGCCCGACCGCGACCAGACAATCACACGCTCCGTATAACAGAGCGCATTATTAACCAAAACCGATTTTATGATAAATTCAACGATATTTTTAGCACAGCAACATGTAGGCTACGACTATACATATATTGTAATATTCGTAGGAATAGCCATTTTGAGTTACATTGTACAGGCCAACCTCAAGAGCAAATTCGCGAAATTCGCAAAGATGCCGATAGGAATGACCGGACGCGACATAGCCATGAAGATGCTCAACGACAACGGTATTTACGATGTCAAAGTCACAAGCACACCGGGCATGCTCACCGACCACTACAACCCTGCTACAAAGACAGTAAACTTGAGCGAGGGAGTATACAATTCGGCCAGCATTGCCGCAGCCGCAGTGGCAGCGCATGAGTGCGGACACGCGATACAGCATGCAAAAGCATACGCTCCGCTGAAAATGCGTTCGGCACTTGTTCCCATCGTACAGTTCTCTTCCAGCATAATGACCTGGATATTGCTCATAGGTATCTTGACCGTGCAGACAATGCCACAGCTGTTGCTTGCCGGAATAATACTTTTTGCGACGACAACAATTTTCAGTTTCATTACATTGCCTGTAGAGATTGATGCCAGCCGCCGCGCGCTTGCATGGCTGCAGATGACAGGAATAACAAACAGCCACAACCACCAGTATGCAAGCAGCGCACTGCGCTCTGCCGCTTATACCTACGTTGTAGCAGCGCTCTCGTCTTTGGCAACACTGCTCTACTATGTGATGATATACATGAACCGCCGCGACTAACACAAAAGAAAGAAAAATGGCAGCAAAACCATCTATACCGAAAGGTACAAGAGACTTCTCACCCATTGAGATGTCCAGAAGAAACTATATATTCAACACAATACGCGAGTCGTTTCACCTGTTCGGGTTCCAGCAGATTGAAACCCCTGCAATGGAGAACCTGTCGACTCTAATGGGGAAATATGGCGAAGAGGGCGACAAACTCCTGTTCAAGATACAGAATTCGGGCGACTACTTCAACAAGCTCACCGACGAGGAGCTCTTAAGCCGAAATGCAGCAAAACTCGCATCAAAATTCTGTGAGAAAGGCTTGAGATACGACCTCACCGTGCCTTTTGCCCGTTACGTTGTAATGCATCGCGAGGAGTTGGTATTCCCATTCAAACGCTACCAGATACAACCCGTATGGCGCGCCGACAGACCACAGAAGGGGCGCTACCGCGAATTCTACCAGTGCGATGCCGACATCATAGGCAACACCTCACTCATAAACGAGGTTGAGCTCATTCAGCTCATAGACCATGTGTTCGGCAAACTGAACATTCGTGTGGCCATAAAGCTCAACAACCGCAAGGTTCTTGCCGGAATAGCTGAAGTCATTGGCGAGCCCGACAAAATCATCGACATTACAGTGGCAATCGACAAGATTGACAAGATTGGGCTTGACGGCGTTGTTGCAGAACTGAAGAGCAAAGGCATTGGCGAAGCCTCGGTAGAGAAACTCTTGCCCATATTGGAAGCACAAGGCGACAACAACCAAAAACTGGACATTATAGCAAACACGCTCAAAGGCAACGCTACCGGCGAGAAAGGTGTTGAAGAGATACGTTTCATCCTCGACACCCTCAAGAACATTGAGCTGAACAGCGCGCTCGACCTAGACCTTACACTGGCCCGCGGGCTCAACTACTACACCGGTGCCATACTTGAAGTAAAGGCACTCGACGTAGCCATAGGCAGCATTACCGGCGGCGGAAGATACGACAACCTCACCGGCGTGTTCGGAATGGAGGGGGTTTCGGGCGTAGGCATCTCTTTCGGTGCCGACCGCATATACGATGTAATGAACCAGCTCGACCTTTACCCCAAAGAGTCGATACACAACACACAGGTGATGTTTGTGAACTTCGGTGAGAAAGAGGCTATACACTCATTGAAGATAATATCGGCACTGCGCAAAGAGGGCATCTCTGCCGAACTTTTCCCCAGCAGCGACAAGATGAAAAAACAGATGGGTTATGCCAACAGCCATAACATTCCTTTCGTTGCCATTATAGGAGAACAGGAGATGAACGACGGAACCGTTGCCGTAAAGGATATGGCAACAGGCGAACAGCAGACAATAACTGCCGAAGAGCTTGCAAAGAAACTGAAAGCATAAGGTTTATCCATACAAATATTGGGGGCAAAAATTTTTGCCCCCAATATTTGTATATATACATCATCTCATTTTGACACTCCATGAATGACAGCCTGGTCACCATCGACCTTCCACTCGCCGTCAACCTTCAAAAGAAGCACATTGAAACGGGTCTTTTGCCCAAGCACCGTATAACCCAAGAGCTCAACCCGTGCCGTATCACCCTCAATGCTCTCCGACAGCACTGCATAATCGGCAGTATACCCTTTGGTACGGGCCTTGAAATTATCGGAAGCCACAACCATATCGAGATACTCACAAAAAACTCCGTACTCGGCATCACTCTCAAAATGAATATTCTCCTTCACATTCTCCACATCGCCCTGCGTAATTGAATTGAAAAGCAGAACAGCAACCTCTCCGGGGGATTTCTTGCTGCACCCCACGAAGGCAAGTGCAAACATCAGCACTATAAAAACATATCTTTTCATAAACATCGGCATTTTTCACGAAGGTAGTACATTTTTATGAATAAACCCGCATTGCTGGTTGCCAAAAGCCTCAAAAGGATAAAAAGTTATTCATTTTTGTTGGAAATTAAAGCAGAATAATTTGGCAGGGCAATCATATTGGAGTAACTTTGCATAAAACTGTTTAAGTTATAAAACAGCTTCTTGATACGCCTGCGTGATAACACTCCACAGACAACAGAAAAAGAGATTGTTAACAGATTAAATACAAAAACTATGGATGTTATTAAGAATCTAATCGAACGCGCACAACAGAACAAACAGCGCATTGTACTCCCCGAGGGAACAGAAGAACGTACCCTGAAGGCTGCCGACAAGGCTATTGCCGATGGCATTGCAGAGCTTGTAATTCTTGGCAACAAGGATGAGATTGCAGCACTTGCACAGAAACATGGCCTGGCTAACATTGAGAAAGCCACAATCATTGACCCCGAAAACAACCCCGATGCCGAAAAGTATGCGACACTGCTCTATGAGCTCCGCAAGGCAAAAGGCATGACAATGGAAGATGCACAGAAGCTTGTATGCAACCCATTGTATCTGGGCTGTCTTATCATAAAGAACGGCGATGCCGACGGACAGGTAGCAGGTGCCCTCAACACAACAGGTAACGTACTGCGCCCGGCATTGCAGATTATCAAGACAACTCCGGGCATCACATGCGTGAGCGGTGCCATGATGCTTATCACAAACGCAAAGGAGTATGGCGAAGAGGGTGTACTCTTTGTAGGTGATGTTGCCGTAACACCACAGCCCGATGCCAACCAGCTCTCACAGATTGCAGTTTGTACAGCACAGACAGCAAAGGCTATCGGTGGCTTCGAAGAGCCCCGTGTAGCCATGTTGAGTTTCTCGACAAAAGGCTCGGCAAAACACGAAATGGTAGACAAGGTTACAGAGGCTACAAGACTTGCACATGAGCTCGACCCCGAACTCTCACTCGACGGTGAGTTGCAGGCCGATGCAGCACTTGTTCCTTTTGTAGGACAGAGCAAGGCTCCCGGTTCAAAGGTTGCAGGAAAGGCCAACGTACTCATCTTCCCCGACCTCGGAGCAGGAAACATCGGTTACAAGCTTGTTCAGCGCCTTGGACACGCCGAGGCCATCGGCCCCGTATTGCAAGGTATTGCACGCCCCGTAAACGACCTTTCACGCGGTTGCTCAATCGAGGATGTGTACATGATGATTGCAATAACAGCCAACCAGGCCATTGCAGCAAAGAAATAACGGAGTACAAACACAAAAAACAAACATAGCGATATGAAAATATTAGTATTGAACTGCGGAAGTTCATCAATCAAATATCAGCTCATCGACATTGAGACTAAAGATGTGCTTGCAAAAGGCGGTATCGAGAAGATTGGTCTTGAGGGTTCATTCCTCAAGTTCAACCTGCCCAACGGCGAGAAGGAGACAATCTACGCTTCCATTCCGGAGCACACCATTGGCGTACGCATG
The DNA here is from genome assembly GCA_030535995.1 of Bacteroidales bacterium. GTDB lineage: Bacteria > Bacteroidota > Bacteroidia > Bacteroidales > Bacteroidaceae > HGM04593. Next base: position 970 of record JAUNQV010000025.1, on the reverse strand, counting down.
ATTTTCGACATTCTCACAAGCGAGAAATTCGGTGCGGTAGGTTCAATCGACGAGATTGATGCTGTAGGTCACCGCATGGTACACGGCGGCGAGAAGTTCAGCCAGTCTACACTGCTCACCGACGAGGTTCTTGAGGTGTTCGAGGCTTGCAACGACCTTGCTCCACTCCACAACCCGGCGAACTTGAAAGGTGTAAATGCAGTAAAAGAAGTTGCCCCCGAAATGCCACAGGTTGGTGTATTCGACACAGCATTCCACCAGACTATGCCCGACTACGCATACATGTATGCACTCCCCTACGAGTTGTACGAGCAGTATGGTGTACGCCGCTACGGTTTCCACGGAACATCGCACCGCTACATTACCAAGCGTGCGCTTGAGATGCTGAACATCCCTGCCGAGGGCAGCAAAATCGTCACTTGCCACATTGGTAACGGAGCATCAGTTGCAGCGGTAAAGGACGGCAAGAGTGTAGATACATCAATGGGTATGACCCCACTTGCAGGCCTTATGATGGGTACACGCAGCGGTGATGTTGACCCGGGCATCTTCCCATACGTTATGGAAAAGACAGGTCTTGACATGCAGGGTATGATTGACATGCTCAACAAGAAATCGGGCGTTGCAGGTATCACAGGTATCTCTTCGGATATGCGTGAGGTTAAGGCTGCAGCAGACGAGGGCAACAAGCGTGCACAGCTTTCAAACACAATGAACTTCTACCGCATAAAGAAGTACATCGGTGCTTATGCAGCCGCCATGGGTGGTGTTGATATCATTATCTTCGCAGGTGGTGTTGGCGAGAACCAGGCCGACTGCCGCGAAAAGGCTCTCGAAGGGTTGGAATTCCTTGGCGTTGAGCTTGATAAAGAGGTTAACAACAAGATGCGTGGCGAAGAGGCTATCCTCTCTACCCCTGATTCAAAGGTTAAGGTATTGCTTATCCCAACAGACGAGGAGATGATGATTG
>JAUNQV010000096.1 GCA_030535995.1 Bacteroidales bacterium | reverse complement strand
CCGATGGTACTGCAAAGATTTGTGGGAGAGTAGGTCATCGCCACTTTTTTTAAAGAGAGAGTTCCAAGTAATTGGGACTCTTTTTTTGTGCTGTTAATCCCCCTTCTCAATATGGGCCGATGGTACTGCAAAGATTTGTGGGAGAGTAGTGGCCTAAAGGCACTCCTTTGTAAAGCTAAAGCTTCAGTTGTCGCAAGCAACGCTCCTCCGCGTTGCCATCGCCACTTTTTTAAGAGAGTTCCAAGTAATTGGGACTCTTTTTTTGTGCTGTTATAAAGGCTCAGTAGAAAAAAGGCCCAAAAGGGCGGCAAGGGCTAAAAAGGCTAAAAAGGCAACTACAGCACCGGCGCAGTGCAGACACTTTGGGCTCTTTGGCCCTTTTTGCCCCTTTGGGCCTTTCATTGCTTCATTGGAAATGCTGTATTGCTTTACCGACACTACAGCACCGGCGCAGTGCAGACACTTTGGGCTCTTTGGCCCTTTTTGCCCCTTTGGGCCTTTCATTGCTTCATTGGAAATGCTCCATTGCTTTACCGGCAACTACATCACCGCAAAATGCTTTTATCCACGCTCTTTCCGCCATTGGAGGCGGCTTCTTGTCATCTCCTCTTTTATTCCACCATTTTCAAGAAAATCCTGCTTTATGCGGTCAAAGTATCGTTTCAGCAGGTAGTCGGCCTGTTTAATAAGTATAATGGCTATGTTGGCAATAGTCTCGTCGTTGCGTTTTTCAAATGCTTGTCTGTAGTATTCCGGTTCGTTATGTGCAGCGCAGGCCCGACGCGCCTGCACGTGTTTGGCACTTTTATTGTCCCAAAGCTCCAACCCACGTACCCTGAGGTAGTCCTTGTAGTCTTCAAGCAGTTCCTGTAGACTTGCCTTGGCTACATTGAGTAGCTTTATTTCGCTTTCGGCCGATGTCGTAGCTGCAGAGCAACCCTCTACAATGTTCTGTTTTCCCGAACGTGCTGCCTGTATCATCTGGTCGATTGTCCTGTCGCCTCTCTGCAGATACTTATGTGCAAAATAGTATGTCGCGTCGTATATGCATACCGATTTCTTGTAGCATAGCAGCTCTTCGTAGTTCCCTTTTTGCCTGATGAAGTTGGTGTTGCTCATTATTGTTCACTTTTCTGCAAAAATAGGGCGTGAAGTGGCGTTTGTCAAGTGTTTAAGAGAAAATAAATAGGAAAAGGGCTATTCTGTAATCTCACCGGCGATGTTTCTCCCCATTAGGGTGCGTATCTCTGCGGTCGGGAGCCCTTCGCCAAGAAGGTACATGAGCTTTGTGAGTGATGCCTCTACGGTTGAATCCTTACCGCTTATAACTCCTGCCTGAAGTAGCTGCAAGCCTGTTTCGTAGCGTTCCATGTGAACGCTGCCGCCGGCACACTGGGTGATGTTTATTATAATCTTTCCCTCGGCTGTGGCTTGTGTCAGTGCATCTATGAGCCATTTTTTTTGTGGGGCGTTTCCTGCACCGAAGGTGCGGAATATGACACCTTTTACCTCTCCGGCTCCCAGTAGCTTCTCTACAATCTCCTGCTGAATTCCGGGGAAGAGGGAGAATATGACAATCTGGCTGTTGAGTTTGTAGTGCGTCTTCAGTTTCAGCCCGGGAACATATTTTTTTATGTTGTTGGTGTTGTAGTGTATATCGGTTCCGGCTGTGGCAAGTGGTGGGTAGTTGTTGGAGTCGAATGCTCCGAAGCTCTCGGAGTTTATCTTTGTGGTGCGGTTGCCGCGCATGAGCTTGTCTTGGAAAAATACACAAACTTCCGGAACAATGGGTGTTCCGTCAGGGTTTTTGGCGGCTGCAATCTCAATGGCTGTAATGAGGTTCTCCTTGCCGTCGGTGCGCAGGGTGCCTATGGGCAACTGGCTTCCTGTGAGTATGACAGGCTTCATAAGGTCTTCGAGCATAAAGCTCAATGCCGATGCAGTGAATGACATTGTATCGGTTCCGTGGAGAATGACAAAGCCGTCGTACAGTTCGTAGTTCTCCTCGATAATCTTCACAATTCTTCCCCACAGTTCCGGCTCCATATCGGAGGAGTCTATCGGTGGGGTGAATGTTCTTGTGCCTATCTCTATGTTGAACTGTTTTAGCTCGGGTACGTTATTGAGCAGGTGGTCGAAGTTGAAACTTTCCAGTGCTCCGGTATCGGCGTTCTTTATCATACCGATAGTGCCACCGGTGTATATTATAAGTATCGATGTGTTCTTTTCCCTGCTCATGGTATTCCGGTTTAAAGTATATCCTTTATCTGTGACAGGTGTGTCACTTCGTATGTCGGCTCAAAGGGGTGTCCTTTCTTGCCTTTGGGGTTGAAGTATATCTGATGCATGCCTATGTTTGCTGCTCCTGCGATGTCGGTGTCGAACATATCTCCAATCATTATGCTCTCCTCTACCGTGGAGCCGCTCTTTTGCAGTGCATAGTCGTATAACTCGCGGTTGGGTTTGTTCACTCCAATATCCTCGGACAGTATAAGCCCGTCGAAGTAACGGTCGATGCCTGCCGTGCGCATCTTGTGCGACTGCAACTCCTTGAAACCATTGGAGAGTATGTACATGCTGTATTTAGGGCGCAGGTACTCAAGCAGTTCAATGGCACCGTCAATGAGCTTGTCCTTTGTGGGTATAAGGCTCAGTGCATTGCGGCAGAACTCTTCGGCGAGTTGCGGGTCGTTTACACCCACGGTTTCAAGCGGGTGCAGGTAACGTCGTCTGTTAAGTTCGGCCTTGGTTATCTTCCCCTCGCCGTATATGCGCCACAGTTCGAGATTGTGTGGCTCATATATTTCCATGTACTGCTCGAATGAGTTGAAGTAGCGCTCATAGTGCAGCAGGTCGTAGCTCTCCTTGAACGACTCGCGCGAGGCGGCCGTAAAGTCGTATACTGTGTCGTCGAGGTCAATGAACAGGCTCTTGTATTGTCGCATTGTATGTGTGTCTTATCTTTTTTCTCTCTGCCGGGGCGGTTAACGTACCTGTATCACAAGGTAACGTGTCACGCTCCAGAACTCGTCGGGCGATGTTATCTTCAGCACATCGTTCCCCTCACTGTCTTCAACAATTTTGTAGCTTCCCTCGGGGTGGGTCGAGAGCACCTTTGCCTTTCTTGAGTAGGTGTTTATCTCGGTGAGCTGGTTCTTGTCGCAGCGTGTGAAATAATCCTTGTTGGCATCGGGGTCGGTCATCACTTCGCTTCCCGAAATTATCTTTTCGTTCTTCAGTTCCTTTTTGGTGCCGAATACATACCACACGCTGTTCAGCTCACGTTCTTTCTCAACCAGGCGCAGTTCCTGTTGGGTGTTCTCATCGGTGAGGTTTGTTATTATAGTGTCGAGTTTTGCAATGTGTATGTTCTGCTCTTCGAGTTGCTTGTGCAGGCTGGCTATCTCTTCGTTTTTCTCCTGCAGGGTCTTTTCGAGGTTGGCGACAATGGCTCTTAATTCTTTTGATACGTTTTTGCTGCTTGCAAGCAGTTTCTTGAGCCTTGCAACCTCGGTGTTGTTCTTCTCAATGAGTTGTGTGAGGTAGAGTACATCGTTCTGTAGTCTCTCTTTGCGGCTGTCCTCGGCTTCAAGCCCGGTGCTGTTTATGCGCCCCTGTGCTTCGTTGATTTTTTGGAACCCCTCCTCTACAACGCGTATGCATTGCAGAACCTCTTCGAGCGATGCGTCGCGTTCTGCTATTACCGCTTTCAACGAGTCGTTGCTCTCTTTCAGTGCATTGTTGCTGTTGCTGTTGCCGCTACATGCTGCAAACAGTGTGGCTGTAACTATAACAAGGGGAAGAAACAGTTTTTTCATAATCGTTTGTGGTTTAGAAGCTTTTTGAATTTCTTGTTGTGTACTTTCGTTTAAGGAATGGGCCGGCCCATGCCTTACAAATGGTAAAGCTAATTCATAAAAGCGAGAAAGTCAATCTTTTACATCTTTTTTAAACGCTTTTTAGCCTGGTTTCTCCTTTTTTAACCATTCGCAGCCTCTTGTTCCCTGTTCTCGCGTTCGCTCATGGCCTGGTAGTAGCACTCGCGGCACAGCGGCTCGTACTCGGCTTTCTCGCCCAGCAGCACCTGCTTGTCGCCACTTACAAGGCGGTGCGAAACGTAGGCAAGGTTGCCGCACTTCACACATATCGCATGTACTTTGGTAACCTCGTCGGCGACGGCCATCAGTGCAGGCATCGGGCCGAAAGGCTGGCATTTGAAGTCCATGTCGAGCCCGGCGATAATCACTCTTGTGCCGCGACGGGCAAGCTCGTTGCACACATCAACGAGGTCGCTGTCGAAGAATTGTGCCTCATCAATGCCCACAACATCGACATCGGTTGCCAGCAGAAGTATGCTTGTCGACGACTCGATGGGGGTAGAGATTATATGGTTGCTGTCGTGCGAAACTACCTCTACTTCGGAGTAGCGTGTGTCGAGTGACGGCTTGAATATTTCCACCTTCTGTTTTGCGAATTTTGCTCTCTTGAGGCGGCGTATGAGTTCCTCGGTCTTTCCTGAGAACATTGAACCGCAAATAACCTCTATGCGTCCGCGACGCGCTGTTTCCATCTGATTGAATTCTGAAAATCTATTCATATTATGTCTGTTTTGTTTTTTCTTTTTAGCCGGTAGAGTCTTCTTTTGTGGAGTATGGCGCTCTCACTTCCGGCAAAATTAATCAAATCATAACTATTTCAACCATTAAACCGTTATAAGTTATTAACATATTACAGGCGGCTGCTGTTAACAAAAGGTTGTAAAAATTTGTACCGTTTGTAGCTATTGTTCCTATAATTTATTTATTTTGCACTATATTTTTATATATTATGGGAATGTTATATGTAGTGCCCACCCCTGTGGGCAATCTTGAAGATATTACTTTGCGTGCCGTGCGCTTGTTGCGCGAGGCCGATTTTGTGCTTGCCGAGGATACCCGTACATCGTCGAAACTGCTCAAGCATCTCGAAATTCAGGTGCCCATGTATGCCTATCACAAATTCAACGAACACAAGGCGGTAGCTTCGCTTGTGGAACGCATAAGGGATTGCCAGAACCATGTGGCGCTCATCTCCGATGCCGGCACTCCCGGCATCTCCGACCCGGGCTTTCTGCTTGTTCGCGAGTGTGTGAAAAGCGATATATCGGTGCAGTGCCTGCCTGGTGCAACAGCCTTTGTTCCGGCTCTTGTCTCATCGGCCCTGCCTGCCGACAAGTTTGTGTTCGAGGGTTTCCTGCCACAGAAGAAAGGGCGGCAGACCCGCCTGAATTTCCTCAAAGAGGAGTCGCGGACAATGGTGTTCTACGAATCGCCATACCGTGTGCTGAAGACACTTACCCAATTTGCCGAGATTTTTGGCAGTGAGCGTCAGGCGGCAGCCGTGCGCGAGATATCCAAAATTCATGAGGAGTGTGTGCGAGGCACTCTTTCGGCTCTCATCGAGCATTTTACCAAGAACGAACCGCGTGGCGAGTTTGTTATTCTCGTCGGTGGCAACGAGCCGGGCCGTGCATCCGGCAATGACGAATGAACAGTTGACAGCTTATGAAACAGAGTGAAGTTACTTTAGGGCGCTTTCTGCGCATTGTGCTTGTGTTCATGACAATAGCACTCTCATATATAGTGCTCGATAGTTTGAGCAGTGTGCTCCTGCCTTTTGCAATAGCCTGGCTGGTAGCCTATTTCATACATCCGCTGGTGAACTTTGTGCAATACAGGATGCGCCTCAAGTACCGCATCCCCTCAATAATAGTGGCTCTGCTCATGATAATAGTGGTTGTCACGGGAGTGGCTATGTTGATTGTGCCTTCGATGTACAGCGAGCTCTATTCGCTCAAGCACCTTACAGTTTCGTTCCTTAATGAGAATATAAAGAACAGCTCAATTCCGGCACCTGTCATCGAGCTTTTCAGAGAAATATCGAACAAACAGGGTCTGGGAGAGTTTCTGCAACAGGCCGGCGACAGTAGTATTCTCTCGCTCTGTGTCGAGAGGCTGCAGGTGCTGCTTTTGGGTACTCTTAACGTGGTAGGGCAGGTCTTCACGCTTTGTATTATGTTGCTATATCTGTTTTTTATCCTGCTCGACTTCGACCGCCTCACCAAAGGGTGGAAGCCCTATGTCCCTCGCAAGTGGCGTGGAGTAGTGGCAAAGCTGTGGAGCGACCTCGTGCGCGGTATGAACCAATATTTCCGTGGACAGGCACTGGTGGCGCTATGTGTGGGAGTGCTTTACTCTGTGGGCCTCTCCATCATCGATTTCCCGGTTGCAATAGGCTTCGGTATCTTCATTGGAATACTTAACCTTGTTCCCTACCTGCAACTTGTTTCGCTTGTACCTATGGTGCTGCTTGCCATGCTCAAGGCCGCAAGCACAGGCGGCGATTTCTGGGTTATACTCCTTTCGGCATTTGTGGTACTTGCTGTGGTGCAAGTTATTCAAGACCTGTTACTGGTGCCATATATCATGGGAAAGAGAATGAACCTCCATCCGGCGGTTATATTGCTATCGCTCTCCATTTGGGGGCAGTTGCTCGGTGTGCTTGGTATGATAGTCGCGCTTCCGTTGACAACGCTGATACTTGCCTACATAAAGCGCTACCATGAGATTGCCGAAAAGTTCAATTACACCGAGGGGCGCATCCTTAAAGAGGCTATCGACACCACAACCATTTCGGGTGAACCGCAAAAGGGTAGTGGTAAAAAGGAGTAAATGTCCATATTCTCTTATTTGGACAATTATTTTGCTAAAAAAACGGCAAAATGTTTGCTGTTACAAAAAATATGCCTATCTTTGCACTCGCTTAACGGCACGTAGGTAGATTCGCTAGCTCAGCAGGTAGAGCACATCCCTTTTAAGGATGGGGTCCTGGGTTCGAGCCCCAGGCGAATCACAAGAAGGGACTTCAAAAGAGTCCCTTTCTTTTTTAAAAGCTGTTTGATATTTGGCGATTATATATAATACGTGCCTGTTATTTGAATATGCCATTAATTTAAACGGTTTTCAGGAATACTCACTAAAACTCCTAAAGAATATGAAAAGGTTCAAACTGGTTATACTTACAATAGCCCTCCTTTGCACAATAGCACCGGCCGGTGCGCAGAAACTGAAGCAAGCTCCTGCATTCCGCTCGGGCGAGACATTGCGTTGCAACTTCTACTTCAACTGGAAATTCGTGTGGGTAGGTGCCGGCGGAGCGTCGCTTGTCATTCGCGACACTATCTATAACGGCCAAAAAGCGCAGTACATGAAAATGTTGAGCTCTACAAACAAGCGTGCCGACATGTTCTTCCGCATGCGCGATACACTGCTCACAATCTTCACCCCCGACCTGCGTCCGCTATACTACCGCAAGGCATCGGCCGAGGGAAAACACTTTTACCTCAACCAGGTGTGGTACGACTATTCCGACAGCACAAAGCTCAAAGTGTCACAATATTTCCGTCGCAATAAAGAGAAACCGCAATATAAAGAGGAGTATGTGACAGAGCAGGTATATGACATGATGAGCCTGTTGGCCTATGCACGTACACTCGATTTCTCCGGCCTGAAAAAGGGGCAGCGCATTATGTATCCCGTGGCAACAGGAAAGCGCATAGAGCCTCAATACCTTATATACAAAGGGAAAAAGCGCATGGAGGGCGACGATGGAAAGGAGTATAACTGCCTTGTGGTTTCGCTTGTCACCACCAAGAAAGGCAAGGAGCGCGAGATTATAAATTTCTACATAACCGACGATGCCAACCATCTGCCGGTGTTGCTCGACCTTGTTCTCAACTTCGGCTCGGCAAAGGCGAAGCTGTCGAAGAAGAGCGGGGTTCTCTATCCGCTGAAATCGGTGGTGAAGTGATATAGTAGGGGGAGAGTACAGAGCAAAGAGTACA
>JAUNQV010000095.1:214-7905 GCA_030535995.1 Bacteroidales bacterium | reverse complement strand
TCGGAATAAGATTTTTCGGCATGAAAAGTATCATACAAGTACTATATTACCCACACTGAATTTCTACTGAACCACAATAAGGGAATAAAAATTGCGGGACTTTCTTTCGAAAATCCCGCAACTATACTTTCTTGACGCAGATTATCTACGCAAGCCGAGCTTCGCAACAATTGCACGGTAACGGTTGATGTCGCGGCTCTTAAGATAGTTAAGAAGCGAACGACGCTTACCTACCAACATTGTCAACGCTCTCTGTGTGCTATAATCTTTACGGTTAGCCTTGAGGTGCTCCGTCAAATGGGCAATACGGTATGAGAACAAAGCAATCTGGCTCTCTGCTGAACCAGTATCAGTGTTAGACGTTCCGTATGTGCCAAAGATCTCTTTCTTTTTTTCTGAATCCAAATACATAGATTTGAGGTTTTAAAAGGTTAAAAAATATCTTTTGGCCGACAAATGAATGCGTACAAACGCACTATGTTGCCAACGCGGGTGCAAAGATACAACTATTTTTTGGAAAAACAACCCGCTTCGCATAAAAAATATACAGCGGAAATTACATAATGAGAGCGTGGCGCACCATGCCGCAAGCATGTACAAAACAAAAAAAATCACAAATTCAAAATTCAGTATTCCGTTTTTTATACATACTTATTCGCCAAAAAATTGTAACTTTGCCGCTGGCAAAGTGTGTGCAGCACAAAGCCGGAGAAAAAATTAAAAAGCTTACAAACAGCTACATTTATGCAGAAAATTCGAAACATCGCAATCATTGCACACGTCGACCACGGAAAAACCACTCTTGTAGACAAGATGATGCTGGCCGGCAATCTACTGAAAGAACAGAACAACGACAAGCTCACACTCGACAATAACGAGCTGGAGCGCGAGAGAGGTATAACAATACTCTCGAAGAATGTATCGATACAATACAAGGATACCAAGATAAACATTATAGACACTCCGGGTCACAGCGACTTTGGCGGTGAGGTTGAGCGCGTACTCAACATGGCCGATGGTTGCATATTGCTCGTCGACGCCTTTGAAGGCCCAATGCCACAGACTCGTTTCGTGCTGCAGAAGGCATTGCAGATTGGGCTGAAGCCCATTGTTGTTGTGAACAAGGTCGACAAACCCAACTGCCGCCCCGAGGAGGTATATGAAATGGTTTTCGACCTTATGTTCTCTCTTGAGGCCACCGAGGAGCAACTCGACTTTCCTGTACTCTATGGCTCGGCAAAGAACAACTGGATGAGCACCGACTGGCGCAAGGAGACTACAGACCTCACACCGTTGCTCGATGCCATACTGGAGCACATTCCTGCACCGGAGCAACTGGAGGGCACACCGCAGATGCTCATTACCTCACTCGACTACTCACCCTACACCGGCCGCATTGCAATAGGCCGTGTACACCGCGGAACACTCACCGAGGGAGCAAACATAACCCTTGTCAACCGCAACGGTGAGGAGAGCAAAATGAAAATAAAGGAGCTGCACACTTTCGAAGGCCTCGGAAGGAAAAAGACCGAGAGTGTTAGTTCGGGTGATATCTGCGCGATAGCCGGGCTTGACAAATTTGAGATAGGCGATACTGTTTGCGACTTCGAGAACCCCGAGGCTCTGCCTCCTATTGCCATCGACGAGCCCACCATGAGCATGCTCTTTACCATCAACGACTCACCGTTCTTTGGCAAGGAGGGAAAATTCGTGACATCGCGCCACATACAGGAGCGACTTGAGAAGGAACTCGACAAAAACCTCGCACTGCGCGTAAAAAAAGACCCTGAAGAGGATGCCTGGACAGTATTCGGCCGAGGAGTGCTTCACCTATCGGTACTCATTGAAACCATGCGCCGCGAGGGATATGAGTTGCAGGTTGGCCAACCGCAGGTAATCTACAAGGAGATTGACGGTATGCGCCACGAGCCTATCGAAGAGCTCACGATAAACGTACCTACCGACTATTCAAGCAAAATAATAGACATGGTAACACGCCGCAAGGGTGAAATGCTCTCTATGGAGGCGCAGGCCGAGCGAGTGAATATCGAATTCAACATTCCTTCAAGAGGTATAATCGGACTGCGCACAAACGTACTCACAGCATCGGCCGGCGAGGCTATCATGGCACACCGCTTCAAGGAGTACCAGCCCTACAAGGGTGAGATTGAGCGCCGGACAAACGGCTCTATGGTTGCCATGGAGAGCGGTACAGCCTTTGCATACGCCATCGACAAGCTCCAGGAGCGCGGCCGTTTCTTCATAAGCCCGCAGGAAGATGTATACGCCGGGCAGGTTGTTGGTGAGCACATACACGACAACGACCTTGTGATAAATGTTACCAAGAGCAAGAAACTCACCAACATGCGCGCCAGCGGCAGCGATGACAAGGCAAGAATTATTCCCCCCATCATATTCTCGCTCGAAGAGGCTCTCGAATATATAAAGGAAGACGAGTACCTCGAAGTTACACCAAAATCTATGCGCATGCGCAAGATAATTCTCGATGAGCTTGAGCGTAAACGTGCAAACAAACAATAACCATGAAGAGATGCACCACACTACCGGTTCTGCTTCTGCTCCTGCTGCTTCTCTCATGCGGCGAGAAGAACATGAACCTGTACACAATAGACGGCAAGACCGGAGAAGCCGGGGAGAAAGTTTTTCTCTTCGGGCTTGACAGCCGGTATGAAAGGCTCGACTCCACTACAAGCGACAGCGAGGGGGAGTTCACTTTCACCATCAATGCCGACACCGTTACTCCCCTGGCACTGCTCATGCCGGAGGGCAACATTGTAACACTCTACGCCGAGCCCGGAACAACAGCCAAGTTGAACAAGGACACCACCCTCAACAGCGGCTACAGCGTTGAAGGAGGGGCAATACAAGCTCTGCACGACAGTATTTCGCGCCTGCTCGACGGCTGTGCAAGCAACTCGCAGAGAATGGCCATAATAGATGAATTCATCGCCAAGTACCCGGTGAGCGAGATAAATGTCGAGATAATGCGCCGTTACATGGTCGACACCCCATCACCCGACAACGGGCACATACGCAACCGCATTTCAAAACTGGGCGGAATTTTGCAAGACCACGAATTCTTCGCAACGACAAAAAAGAATATAGACAAGAAAAACAGCAACACGCTTCACCGCCTGTTTCCATCATTCACATACACAACTGCCGAAGGAGAGGAGGTAAACCTCGAAGAGTACAAGAACAAGTACACCCTTATAACCTTCTGGGCTCCTTGGGACGAAGCAAGCAGAGCCGAGATGAAGAAACTGAAAGCCGTCGCCGACACAATAGAGAGCAAAAGCTATGCGATACTCAACATAGCACTTGACCACAACAAGGCAAGGTGGGAGGAGGCCATGGCAAACGACACAATAGAAGGCGACAATGTTTGTGACACAAAAGCCTGGAACAGCGAGTTGGTAAATAATTTCAACATAAAATCCCTGCCATACTCGATACTGTTGAGCCCCTACCTGCGCATAATAATGTTCGATGCCGACATTGACAGAATGGGAACATACATTGACTCGCTTGCCGTAAAGTTCGACAAAGAGCAGAAGGAAAAAGAGAAGAGGAACAGGAAAAAGAACAAATCAAAAAGATGGTAAGATGCTGGTAAAGGTTCTTGCAGCTGCCATACAAGGCATAAACGCAACACTTGTTACAATTGAAGTAAATGCACTGCGAGGTATAAAGTTCTACCTTGTAGGCCTGCCCGACAATGCTGTAAAAGAGAGCCAACAACGAATAAATTCGGCACTGCAGCACAATGGGCTCCGGTTTCCCTGCAAACAGATTATCGTAAACATGGCCCCTGCCGACATAAAGAAAGAGGGCTCGGCCTACGACCTGCCGATAGCTGTGGGAATTCTTGCAGCCGACGAGGTTATCTCCACGGCAAAACTCGGCAGCAACCTTATTATGGGTGAACTTGGGCTCGACGGCAAGCTGTTGCCGGTGAAGGGTGTACTTCCAATAGCCATAAAAGCCAAGGAACTTGGCTACACAGGCATTATACTCCCCGAAAGCAATGCTGCCGAAGCAGCCGTTGTCAACGGGTTGACAGTATATGGAGCAACCGACCTGATGCAGGTGATTAACTTTCTCAACGACAAAGAGGAGATACCTGCATACACTATAAACATTGAGAATGACTTCTACTCCCGACAGAGCCACTTCCCATTTGATTTCAGCGAAGTCCGTGGCCAGGAGAGCGTGAAACGCGCTTTTGAAGTAGCTGCCGCCGGCGGTCACAACCTCATTATGGTGGGCCCTCCGGGCAGTGGCAAGTCAATGATGGCGAAGCGGCTCCCGAGCATATTGCCACCGCTCACACTGCAGGAGAGCCTCGAAACGACAAAGATACACTCCGTGAGCGGCAGCCTGCCCAACGGTTCGTCACTCATAACGCAACGCCCTTTCCGCAGCCCGCACCACACTATTTCTTCGGTGGCACTATGCGGAGGCGGTGCCAACCCCAAGCCGGGAGAGATATCACTTGCACACAACGGAGTGCTGTTTCTCGACGAGCTGCCCGAATTCAGCCGCGATGTGCTTGAAGTTATGCGCCAGCCGCTCGAAGACAGGAAAATCTGCGTTGCGCGCGCCAACTACAAGGTGGAATACCCGGCCGGTGTAATGTTCGTAGCATCCATGAACCCCTGCCCCTGCGGCTACTATAACCACCCCACAAAGGCATGTACCTGCAACCCCGGACAAGTGCAGCGATACCTAAATAAAATCAGCGGCCCGCTACTCGACCGCATAGACATACAGTGTGAGATTGTACCAGTACCGTTCGAGAAGATATCCGATGAACGACCAGGCGAACCAAGCGCTGCAATACGCGAACGCGTCATTGCGGCCCGCAAGATACAGGAGGAGCGCTTCAAAGACGAAGAGGGCATCTACTGCAATGCACAGATGACGCCCAAGCTCATTGCCCGATACGCCGCGCTTGACGATACCAGCCTTGCAATGCTCAAGACCGCCATGAGCCGTTTCAACCTTTCGGCACGTGCCTACGACCGCATACTGAAGGTAGCCCGCACCATCGCCGACCTTGGCGGAAGCGAAAACATTCAGTTCCAGCACATAGCCGAGGCCATAGGCTACCGCAACCTCGACAGAGAGTCATGGGGTACGTAATACCCCGGCTTGGACAACTCCAACAGCAATAGGTCAAGCGAAGCAGCGCTATCCAGGCAAGAAGGCATAAAACACCATTAAAAGCTACACATCATGCAAAAAGAGGCAAATAAAACCGGAATATCAACCCCATACAGATACTATGCGTTCATAAGCTACAACTCAAAGGACACCGAGTGGGGAAAGAAGGTGCAGAGGAAACTGGAAAAATTCCGGTTGCCATCGACTCTGTGCAGCGAAAGAGACTTGGAAAGAAGGCCGATAAGACCTATATTCTTTGCACCCACCGACATTCAGCCCGGACCTCTTTCCGAAGAGCTGCAGGAAAGGCTTAAAGCTTCACGCAATCTTATAGTTATTTGCTCCCCGAATTCGGCCAAGTCGGAATGGGTGGGTAGAGAGATTGAGTTCTTCCACAACATAGGGCGGACGAAGAACATACACTTCTTTATCATTGACGGCATACCCAACAGCAGTAACCCCGAAACCGAATGTTTCAACCCTATAATAAAGAGACTCGGACTGCCAGAGATTCTCGGAGCCAACATACATGAAAAGACTTTCAAATGGCCTTGGCTAAACAAAGAGCGCGCATATGCCCAATTGATATCCAAACTTCTGCAAGTGGAATTCGACACTATATGGCAGCGCCACAAAAGGCTTATGCTCCAGAAGTGTGCTGCATGGTGCACAGCTATCATATTTGTATTGGCACTGCTTATTACAGTATGGAGCAAAGGACAACCCATTGACTTGGAAATAAGGCTGAACGAAATTTCAGCCCGCAACAGCAATTTGCCACCGCTGAAAGATGCCGTAGTGACCTTGAGTCTGGACAACGAAACAAAGAGCGACACGATAAGTTCCATAAGTAGCACGCGCATATTCAGCAACATACCAAAGAAGTTCCTGAGCGAGCCTGTGCGCATAACCATGAAATGCAGGAACTTTATGGATATTGACACCACTTTACCCTTGGCCGAAATAATGACATTGGATATACAACGAGACCCAAGAGTCTATGGCAATATAATCTTTGATGTTTGGGACGATAACGGTGAAGGTGTTGAGAACGTAGCCCTTGTAATAGAAGGCAACAGAGTCGTTTCGGGCAAGAACGGCCATGTGGAACTGTTCATACCCCTGGAACAACAGCGCGAGAAATACCACATAACAGCAACTGTCCCGCTATCGGGCGACACCATATACATGCCGTGCGGCGAGGACAACATAATAAGCATAAGATAAAAACACCTCTCACAAATAAAAGCACCATGAAGCAGATTTTTTGTTTTCTGATTATGGCATTGGCTGCTACTGCAACCACAACTGCACAGACACAGGAAGGCGTAGTAAAGACACGCGGAAGAATGATAAACGGGCAACATGTTCCGGGAAAGGGACTTCCGGGTGCAGTCGTCTCCATTAAGGGGCGTGGAGATGTGGGAGTAAAGAACAGCGACGGTTCGTTTTCATTCCCTGTTACCGACAAACAATTTCAGATAGTGTCGGTAACAAAGAAAGAGTACCAGCTTGTCGACGCCGATGCAGCACCTAAAACATACACACATTCCGGCAACAAGCTATACTTCATAATGGAAACTCCGGAACAGATTATGCAGGACAAGCTGGATTCGGAACGCCGCATACGCCGCACACTGCGGCGGCAGCTACAGGAACGAGAGGATGAAATTGAAACACTAAAGGCCGAGAACAGAATCTCACAACAGGAATATCAACAGGCTTTGCAGAAGCTTTATGCCAATCAGGAGAACAACGAAAGGCTCATAAGCGACATGGCCGAACGCTATTCTACCCTGGACTATGACCAGATGGACGAATTTTACCGTCAGGTGAACCAGTTTATTGAGAACGGCGAGCTTGCAAAGGCCGACTCGTTGCTGAAAAGCCGTGGCGATGTAAACAGCCAGATTGAGGCACATCTGAGGGAAGGAAAGACCATACAGGAAAAAGAGAAAGAACTTGAACAGGCAAAGGCAGTGCACAAGCACGACCTTGAAGAGCTTGCACTCCGTTGCTACAGCCACCACGAGAAGTTCCTCATGGAGCACCGCAACGACTCAGCAGCGCACTACTTGGAAATGCGTGCAAAGCTCGACACAACCAATGTGGAGTGGCAGAATGATGCAGCTACATTCATAGAGGAATACCAAGCGAGGTATGATGATGCTCTTGAGTATCTCAAAAGAGCCCTACGGCATTCAATAATACAATATGATGAGTTCTGCTATTGGACAGCAACATTGTATAACAACGTAGGTTCAATATACCACTCACAAGGAGACTACGAAAAGGCACTGGAATACTATAACAAAACACTGGCAATATGGGAAAAGGAGTTTGGAACAGAGCACCCGAATGTAGCAACGTCATATAGCAATATTGGTTCAGTATACAGTTCACAAGGGATTTACGAAAAGGCGCTTGAATACTACAACAGAGCACTGGGAATATGGGAAAAGGAGTTTGGAACAGAGCACCCGAATGTAGCAACGTCATATAGC
>JAUNQV010000095.1:0-114 GCA_030535995.1 Bacteroidales bacterium | reverse complement strand
GGATTTACGAAAAGGCGCTTGAATACTACAACAGAGCACTGGGAATATGGGAAAAAGAGTTTGGTACTGAGCACCCCAATGTAGCATTGTCATACAACAATATTGGTTCAGTAT
>JAUNQV010000094.1 GCA_030535995.1 Bacteroidales bacterium | reverse complement strand
CTTTTTTGCCATAATACTTGCAAGTAGCATCGGCTTTATATTCGAGGTGAAAGCGGCCCGTGCATTCGAGGTGCTCAACACCGTTAACGACGATATAATGGTAACAGTCATGCGTGACGGCAAGGTGCAGGAGGTGTCGCGCAAGGAGATAGTAGTCGGCGATGTGGTGTTGCTTAATACCGGCGATGAGGTTCCTGCCGACGGTGTGCTTCTCGAAGCGCAGTCGTTACAGATAAACGAGTCGACACTCACCGGTGAGCCTGTAATCTCGAAAACAGTTGTAGAGGCCGATTTCGACAAGGAGGCCACCTATCCTTCGAACAGAGTGTTGCGGAGCACTACTATTGTCGATGGCAACGGTGTAATGTGCGTAGACCTTGTAGGCGATGCAACAGAGTATGGCAAGGTGAATAAAGGTGCGCTCATCGACAATGATTTGGAGACTCCGCTGCAGATGCAGCTCAAGCGTCTTGCCGGGCTCATAAGCAAGCTGGGCTATCTTGCGGCCGGGCTCACATTCGTGCTTCTCTCGGCAAAGGTTTTCCTGTCGGGCGAGGTGATGGGTACTATGGATGTTGTCTCGTCGCTGCTCAACAGTTTCATGATAGCAGTTACTCTCATAGTGGTTTCTGTCCCTGAGGGATTGCCGATGTCGGTTACATTGAGCCTTGCCTTGAGCATGAACCGCATGCTCAAAACCAACAATCTTGTGCGCAAGATGCATGCCTGTGAAACAATGGGTGCCGCAACGGTGATATGTACCGACAAGACCGGTACGTTGACACAGAACCGCATGCAGGTGCACGAGGCAAATTTCTTTGCTCTCGATGCATCTTCCACCATTGCTTCTGTTGTCAAGGAGGGTATAGCGGTAAACTCAACTGCCAATCTCAACAAGGAGGCCGGTGAGGTAAAAACCATAGGAAACCCCACCGAAGCGGCTCTTCTTCTCTGGCTCGATGGCCGGGGCGACGATTATGCGGCTTTGCGTAACGGTGCAAAGGTCTTGAGCCGTCTGACATTCTCCACCGAGCGCAAATATATGGCAACGGTTGTAGACTCTCCGCTTTTGGGCAAGAGGGTGCTTTATGTAAAGGGTGCGCCGGAGATTGTCCTTGGGCTTTGCAGCACTGTGGCAATGCCCGAGGGGGCTGTTGCAGCAGATGAGTGTCGTGCTTCAATAGAAAAGAGACTTCTTGAATATCAGAGCATGGCTATGCGTACATTGGGCTTCGCATATCTGGTTCTTGACGAGGATGCTTCGGTAGAACCGTACGAAAATGGCCGCTTGGCTGTCACAGGCCTTGAATTTGCGGGTTTTGTGGCAATATCAGACCCTGTAAGGCCCGATGTTCCCGAGGCTGTGAAATGTTGCCTCGATGCCGGTGTAGATGTAAAGATTGTAACCGGCGATACTCCCGGTACTGCCCGCGAGATTGGCCGTCAGATAGGTATTTGCGATAGCGATACTCCTGCAACGGCAATCATAACAGGCCCCGATTTTGAGGCTTTGAGTGATGAGGAGGCAGCAAAGCGTGTTATGGGGCTCAAAATAATGTGTCGTGCGCGTCCTATGGATAAACAACGCCTTGTAAGGCTTCTGCAGGAGCAGGATGCCGTTGTTGCTGTCACCGGCGACGGTACGAACGATGCTCCGGCACTGAAAGCGGCCCAAGTGGGTCTTTCTATGGGTGACGGTACTTCTGTAGCAAAGGAGGCGAGTGACATTACAATAATCGACAACTCCTTTGGCAGTATAACCCGTGCGGTAATGTGGGGTCGTTCGCTATACCGCAACATACAGCGTTTCCTGCTCTTCCAGCTTACGATAAATGTGGCGGCTTGTATAATAGTTATGCTCGGCTCACTCATCGGTGCCGGCTCACCGTTGACAATTACCCAAATGTTGTGGGTGAACCTTATTATGGATACATTTGCCGCAGGTGCTCTTGCCTCTCTGCCTCCCAGTATGAATGTGATGAAGGAGCGTCCACGCAAGAGTGGCCCCAATGGCGATTTCATTATCACAAAGCCTATGGCAATTAATATATTTGTCGTAGGTACCCTGTTTGTGGTGGTGCAGTTGGCTCTTCTCTATTTCCTTAATGGCGATGGCGGGCTCACTCCTCTTGAACAATCGAAGTTCTTTACGTTCTTTGTTATGCTCCAGTTCTGGAATATGTTCAATGCAAAGGCTTATATGACAGGCTCTTCGGCATTCAAGGGGTTATTCTCCAATACAACATTCCTTACAGTGTGTGCAATAATTGTAATTGGGCAGTGGCTTATTGTGACTTTCGGAGGGGAGATGTTCAATGTCGTTCCGCTCTCGTTCCGCAGCTGGCTTGTCATTATTCTATCTACTTCTGTTGTATTGTGGATAGGGGAAATAATCAGGCTTTTTGGTAAAAAAAGTGTTTAATTAGTAATATTTTATTATACTTGTACAATATTATCACATACAATAAATGAAACAGATGAAAAACAAAATTGTAATGTTTGCTTTTGCTGTTGCAATTCTTTTTGCCGGCATAAACCTTTATGCTCAAGATAATGTGGAGCCGGTTGCGGAACCTGTAGCTGTGGCAGAGGCGGTTGCTCCTGTTCAGGAGGCGGCCGTGCCCGATACTGTTGCAGCTGCGGCACCTGTAGTTGAATCGACGATGGAGCGCCTTACACGTTTCTGTCTCAATAACCTTAACTATGGTACAATAACCCTGTTCATGGCTATTGAGAGTTCTTTTATACCTTTCCCATCGGAGGCTGTTGTTCCGCCTGCTGCCTGGAAAGCAAGCCTTCCCGGCAGTGAAATGAATATTTTCCTTGTATTTGTGTTTGCTACTATAGGTGCGCTTATAGGAGCCCTTGTGAACTATTACCTTGCGATGTGGCTTGGCCGTCCCATTATATACAAGTTTGCGAACAGCCGCATAGGGCACATGTGTCTATTGAGTGAGGAGAAAGTGAAGAATGCCGAGGTGTATTTCGACAAGCATGGTGCAATGTCTACTTTCTTCGGCCGTTTGGTGCCGGCTGTGCGTCAGCTTATTTCTATCCCTGCAGGTCTTGCAAGAATGGGTTTAGGCCGTTTTATGCTCTATACTACGTTGGGAGCAGGTGCATGGAATGCTATCCTTACTGCTCTGGGCTATTATATGTCTACTTTCGAGAGCCTGCAGAGCGAGGAGGCTGTGATGGAGAAGGTGAAGGAGTACAGCAGTGAGATTGGGCTTGTTTTTGTTGCCTTGGCGGTTCTAATTGTCGGCTACCTCATCTATAAAGGCTGGAAGAAAAGATAAAGAGAAATACTTTTGTTTTTTTTACAGCTCCTTTGAATGAAAAAAGCACCCAAGGGTGCTTTTTTCATTCAAAGGAGTATTTTACTGTGGTAACTACTCTTATATTCTTTATCTGTGGGGTTGTTTCGTCGCTTGTTATGCTGAACTGCCCTTGTGTTGCCTGTTTTATATCTCCTATGCTGCTGCCCGAGTCCTCGGCAAACTTCTCTGCAACAGCGCGGGCATTGCGTGTGGCCTCCTCTACCATAGTGGGCTTAATGTCGTTGAGCGCAGTATATTCGAACTCTGTCCGGTAGTTATATTCGTTGGCTATTATAACTCCTTGCTTCATCAGGTTCATCTGGCGGCTCATTAGTTCAAGAACCTCTTCAACTTTTGATGAGGTGACAGTAATCACAGCCTCTGCCTGGTAACGGTATTTTATATTCTCGGGCACGTAGCTCTGTGCAAGCCTGTCAGTAACATTCGGTGCCGAAACTATAATCTCATCATCTGTCAGCCCACCGGCCTTCAGAAACCCGATTATTATACCGTTGTTCTTCTCTATTTCGTTGTAAAGTTCCTGTATGTTGTTGCTCACGCATTTGTAGGGTAGTGGCCATACTACTTTGTTTGCCATGACCTCTCTCTCGGCAAGGCCTTTTACTGTTACATACTGGTCTTTATCGGCAATGCTCTTCAGCCCTTTAGAGATAAATACTCCCAATATGATGAGCCCGAGCATTACAGCACAACCTAAACCTTCTCCTCTTGCACTCTTGCAACTGCATCTCTTTTTCTCTTCCTGTTCCATACTGCATTTTATTTATAAAAATCATTAGGTGTTGCTTATTGTTCGCTCCAATAGGCCTGGGAGTCGTGTGTGGAAACCTGTTTTTCCAAGGGAGGGAGCTTCATGTATTCTCCATACTTCTGGGTGAGGTAGGTATCGTATCCCTCCGGCGCGCGGTACTCCTTCCCTTCAAATGTTAGTTTGATGTGCTTGTCGAATACTGTTTTAGGCAGAATTTCCCTCAATGCGGTTCTTGAACCGAAACTGCACACCTTGTCACATTCGTTGTAGTTGTATCTTGTGGAGATACGTTTCATCGTGCCAAGTATAAAATGTTCGGTGAACGGTAGCAGAATGGCTTTTGTTACGGCAATCCTCAATTTGCGGGCAAGGCTCTGCTGCTTGCAGAATATGAATGTCTTTATATACATGAATTTTATGCACTGCCCGCACAGGAATGCCTGCCACTTGTGTTTGATGCCGTCAAGCGGAAATATATCGACATACACTCCAAAAACACTCTGCTTGTAGAAGAACTCCCTGACAATTGTGCCCTTGCGGTAGACCTTTGCAAAAGGTACGTGGTATTTCCTTTCAATGTCGTGGGTGACTACTTTGTAGCCGCTTTGGCGTTTATTGTAGAGTTCCAGGAACCGTTCATAGTCGGGACGGGGCATGTGTATGTCAATGTCATCGTCCCATGGTATGTATCCCTTATGCCTCAATGCTCCCAACAGGGTTCCGTATGCCAGGAAATACTTTAGGCCGTTCTCTTCACAGAATTCTACTATGTCGTTGAGAATTTCAACCTGTATCTGTTTCAGCTCTTCTGTCGGGATAATTTTCATGGGTAACTTTTATAGGTTTACCACCTTCTCGGCAAATTCAAAGTCCTCGGGGTAGTCGATGTCAATACCTTCAATCTGGTCAATTATTGCCATGTGGGGGTTGTTGCCTATCCTTTGCCCCATAGAGCACCATACCTCGCGGCGGAATATGTAGAAAGCGCTTGTCTCGACATATACAGGTTCAATGGTTTGTGTGCGTGGGATATCCTTGAGACTGTAGTTGAGCGGCTTTCCGTTATACCAGATGAAGGTCTGTATCTTCTGTGCGCTGAATGAAGAGTCGTGTCCGCCATTCAGTACCTTGTCTATTGCTTTTTCTATGGTAGCCTCTTTTATGAACGGAGAGGTGGTGTGTGCCAGCATGTATACATCGGCTTCAACCTCTTTGGTAAAAGCGTCGTATATCTCCTTGCCGAGTGTTTCGTCGCGGTCGAGCCATTCGCTGCGCTTGAGGAACTTCACGCCTTGCGGAAGGTAGGGTATAACATCCTCGCTGCTGCAATATACATATACCTCGTCAATATTCTTTACCTTTACGAGAGTCTCAAGTATGTATTGCATCAGTGGCTTGTTGCCAAGCATCTTCAGGTTCTTGCCTACGACGCGTTTGCTGTTGAGCCTTATTGGTACAAATGCAACGACTTTCATTCTTTTCTGTTGTTTGGTTCGGTAACTGTTGTATAAACGGCAATATGCGCTCGATTTACAGGCAGCTGAATGCATCGATAACACCCACGAAATGGTTGTCGGCGTTTACTACAATCAATGAATTGATATTGTAGTGGCGCATTACGGCCTCGGCCTGCGAGAGTTTTGCATCCTCTTTTATAGTCTTTGGGTTGCTGTTCATGAGGTCTTTCACTGTCAGTTGGAAGAACCTGTCCTGGTCGCGTTGCATGGTGCGGCGTATATCTCCGTCGGTCACGGCACCTACAATGTTTCCATCTTCAATAACAACTGCAAGGCCCATTTTGGTGCGGCTTATCTGCAATAATGTGTCGCTGATTTTTGAATCGCGTGTAACTATAGGCAGGTTGTCGCTTATCATGTAATCCTTTACCTTGGCAAGCAGACGGCGGCCAAGAGAACCGCCCGGGTGGAACTTTGCAAAGTCTTTTGCCTTGAAGTTGCGTACAGTCATGAGTGCGCAAGCTATTGCATCGCCCATAGCAAGGGTTGCTGTGGTAGATGAGGTGGGGGCGAGGTTCAATGGGCATGCCTCTTTCTCGACCGAAATGTCCAGGTGGCAGTCGGAATACTTTGCCAGCAAAGATTGCGGGTTGCCCGACATCGATATTATAGGAATTTTCCTGTCGGTGAGCATTGGTATGAAACGCAGCAACTCATCGGTCTGCCCCGAGTTTGATATTGCTATAACGACATCGCCCTCGCAAATCATGCCAAGGTCGCCGTGGAAGGCGTCGAGCGGGTTTACAAAGAATGCCGGTGTACCGGTACTTGCCATTGTTGAGGCTATCTTGGCACCGATGTGCCCCGATTTTCCTACTCCTGTGACAATGAGCCTTCCTTTGCTGCCGAGTATAATGTCAACAGTCTTCGTGAAATTATCGTCGAGCTTTGGTATGAGGTTAAGAATGGCCTCGGCCTCGTCCTGAAAGCATTTTTTTGCTACACTAATAACGTCTGTCATATCTTGTATCTTTTGTTTTGCCAATGTTTGTGTATCGCGCGCTCGGGCACAATATTGCATTTTACCAATGCGAAGATACAAAGATTTGTGTAAATATGGCAAGATTAGGTGAAAAATGTGATGTGCAGGTATAAATCGGCCTCTATTGCCTGTATTATAATACTAACAAAAAAGGCTGACAAATTTGTCAGCCTTTTTATAGTTGTCAGTATAATATTACTCACCGGGCCAGCCTTCGGTCCACATAAATTGCTCTTTAGCAATATACGGACCCTCGGCTGTGTTCCATACACCGGCAATGAGGTATGTGTTGCCATCATTCATAACGCTGCAGTAAGCTGCGTAGCTACCTGCGGGGTTGTGGTGGAAAATGAGGGCTGCACCTGCGTATGTTACACCCATATCGTAGTTACCTGCGGGGCATGATACAATATTTGCATTTTCATCGAGGTAGAAAGGTATATAGTAACCGTTCTTGTAAGGAGCTACACGGCAGTAGTAACCACCCTCGTAACCTTCAGCTATCTCGAACTGAACCTCAAATTGCTCACCAGTGAAGCTTGATGCATAAACACCCTTACCTGCTGCTACCCAATTGTAATCTACAATAAATGATAGTGTGAAAGTTGTGGCACCCGAAATAGAGAGTTGTTCCTCTGGAACGTTAAGTGTAACATTGGCTTTGTAGTCAACACCCATTTCAATTTTAGACTGGTCAATCAGGATTGAAATCTCGGTTGTGTTACTGCCATCAACGAAGCGTGCAACATTGTCGGCAAGAGTGATAATCTCACTGTTTGCTGTAAGTATTGTGGGAACGTCTACGTTGCCCTTGTTTGTTCCTCTTACAACAGTCACCTTAACTTCTGAAAATTCGTCGGTTGCCTTTAGACTGTAGCTCTTCGAAGCTTGCTCGAATGAGTATGTATCATTCTGGAAATTGTACTTGTCCCATTAACCATCTTCGTCGCAAGCTGTAAAGAGCCCTGCAACAGCTACCATTGACAAAACTAGTAATGATTTATAAAGTTTCATAATTATTCCTTTTTATTTTATTAAAAAGTTCCTGAATCTTTCCTGCACTCGGCAGGAAAGATTTTGGGTTATTTGTTATTCCTTATTTATCCTCAACAGGCATTACCTCATCAGATATCGGGTTGTTCTCTGTTATCAACAGGTTCGCTTCAACCTCGCTTTGTGGAATGGGGAATATACGTGCATCGTAGCCGGCTTCGCCTTCAACAGCTGAAATGTTGAATACAACATCCTCTTCATAACCACCACCGCGGCGGTCGATGTTCTTCTTCAAGCGCATGAGGTCGGTGTATGAGAAGCCTTCACCCCAAAGCTCGATAC
>JAUNQV010000182.1 GCA_030535995.1 Bacteroidales bacterium | reverse complement strand
AAGGAACTGGAAAAGGAGCATCTGCGTTCCAATCTTGAGTATCTGCGCTACCAGATAAACCCCCATTTTTTCATGAACACATTGAACAACATACATGCACTCATAGACATAGACAAAGAGATGGCACAGAAGACTGTTCATGAATTTTCGAGAATGATGCGGTATGTACTATACGAAACTTCGGCAACATTCGTGCCCTTGGAGAAGGAAATATCATTCCTCAAAGGATATATAGACCTCATGCGCCTGCGCTATACCGATAAAATTGAGATAAATACATCGCTGGCGCAGGATGTACATGGCATTCATGTTCCGCCCATGCTGTTTATGCAGTTTGTAGAAAACGCATTCAAGCACGGTGTCACTTACAAGAAGAGAACAATAATAGATGTTGCACTGGATATTGACAGGAAGAGCTGCTGTGTTGTTTTCAAATGCAGGAACACGAAGCCTGTACCCACCACCGCCTCACCACAGACCAATCAAGGCGGCATCGGTGTGGAAAATGCAGTAAAGCGCTTGGAACTGCTTTTCGGGGATAAAGGAACCTTGCATATATGCAGTGACAACGAATGGTATAATGTAGAACTTACAATGCCTATACAATATGATAAAGTGTATAATAGTTGATGATGAGCCTCTGGCTGTAGTACAACTGGAGAAGTATGTCGAACGTGTTCCGTTTCTGGAGAATGTGGGCTCATGCTCCTCGGCAGCCGAAGCAATTGATATACTCTCCGCAAAGAGTGTAGATGTAATGTTTGTCGATATAAACATGCCAGATATAAACGGTGTACAGCTGGTGCGCTCACTCTCACACGCCCCGATGGTTGTCTTCACGACAGCCTATTCCGAGTATGCTGTTGACGGGTTCAAGCTCGATGCCGTCGATTACTTGCTGAAACCCATAAGTTTCGACGATTTTCTGAAGGCAGCCAACAAAGTTAACCGTTACTTCTCGATGAACACCAATGCACAACAGCAGCACGGGCAGGGCGAGGAAATCACCCACGACTGCCTCTATGTAAAATCGGACTACCGCATGATTAGAGTACCCATCGACTCGATAAAATACATAGAAAGCATGAGCGAGTATGTACGCATTTACGTGGAAGGCAACACAAAACCCATCGTTTCACTATTGAGCATGAAGAAGATAGAAGAGAGCCTTCCCTCGACCGACTTTATGCGTGTGCACCGTTCTTATATCATCAACCTTAACAAGGTTAAAGAGGTATCGAAAATGCGCATCGTATACGATGGCGATGTCTATGTACCCATTGGAGATATGTATAAAGAAAACTTTCTCGATTATATTGAAAAAAGGTTTATAGGCAAAGGGCACTGAAAATCATTCTTTTTTATTAGATTTGCCACGGTTGAAACAGATTTGCATTTGACCTCAAACAATAGTTGCAACCCGAGTGTTCAATATTCAAAACCAAGACTGCATTATGAAACATGAGAGTTTTATGCGCAAGGCAATAGACCTGGCTGTTGAGAATGTAAAAAACGGAGGCGGGCCATTCGGTGCTGTCATAGTAAAAGACGGAAGAATAATATCGACAGGAGTAAACAGGGTTACTCCACAGAACGACCCTACAGCCCATGCCGAGGTGATGGCCATTCGCGAAGCCTGTTCAAAACTAGGAACATTCGATTTGAGCGGCACCGTGTTGTACACCTCATGCGAACCTTGTCCAATGTGCCTTGGAGCAATATACTGGGCTCATATAGATAAAATATATTACGGTGCCAACCAGCACGACGCAGCAAGCGCAAACTTCGACGACTCCTTTATATATAAAGAACTTGAGCTGAAACCCGAAGAACGCCATAAACCTATAGAGAACATTATGCGCAAGGAGGCACAAGCCCCATTCGACACCTGGAAGGCAAAAGATGACAAGATAGCCTATTGACAAGCATTTTAGGTCACGCGAAGCACCGACAAAGTGGGTGCCGCGTGGGGTGGTTCAGTAGAAATTCAGTGTGGTTAATATTGTACATGTACGATTAATTTCTATCCAAGATATCTTTATTCCAAGGTTCGTTTTACCCTTAATCGGTTATATGTTATTCTTCTTGCAGTCGTTCTATCATGTACTTTTGTCGCTCAAAAGTACCAAAACGCCCGGCACACGGGAATT
>JAUNQV010000002.1:51943-57991 GCA_030535995.1 Bacteroidales bacterium | reverse complement strand
ATTATCTCATTAAGAATATTAATATTTACAATAAATGAGCCTTATTAATTTTTTTGACAACAGACGTTTTTGGGGGAATAAAAGAAACAAGTTCCTATCAAAAATTCGCTTTTATTCTATCTGCAACAAGATTATAGAAATCTGTGCAAATACAATTCTCCCAATTTATTTCTACCTGACAAGAAACAACCCCAAGTATACAATAAAAGAAAGCGATGAAAAGACGACTGGGAGATTAATCTTATCGCTGACATCATTCAAGACCAGAATACCGAAACTTTGGTTAGTCGTCGAGAGCATTTTAAGGAATAATGTAAAGCCGGACAAGTTTATATTGTATTTGCAATTGGACTCTATGGATGAAGTACCGCACAAACTGAAAGAGTTGCAAAAAAAAGGAGTAGAAATACGCCTCTGTAGTACTGAATTAAGGTCACACAACAAGTATTTTCATGCAATGAAAGAATTTCCCAATGATTGCATTATCACAATCGACGATGACATTTTCTATAGAAATGACCTTATAGGAACATTTGCAGAACTACACAAACAACATCCCGATGCAATTATAACGAACAGAGCAAAAAGCATCAAGACATCTACTCCCCTATACAAAGAATGGCCCGACACAGATGAGCAAATTAAAGATGAAAAAATTTTACCGATAGGTGTTGCTGGGGTCCTATACCCACCACAAAGTTTACACGAAGATGTTTTCAACAAAGAATTGATTAAGGAATTATGCCTCACTGCCGATGATATATGGCTCACCTGCATGGCATTATTAAAAGGCACACCCAAATTTTTCACCAACTATCGCCAAGGCTTTATTAGTGTAAGAATACCCAACAACACAACTTTATTGGATGTAAACTGTACTCGTAACCAGATATGCGTAGACAATTTAAACAATCATTATAAAAAGAAGATTGGAAAACGACCCTTTATTGATTTTGAAAAATAACCAATTGGAATACAAATAATGTTCAAGACCATGAAACTAATTAACAAGTGCATAAAATGGTTTTCGCTTATTGTTTATTACAGTTTTGCCTATTGGCTACCCAATTATGATTCACGATTTTTTGGAAGATTTGCGAACAAGATTAGGGTATTATGCATAAAAAAAATATTTGAACATGTAGGAAAAGGCGTCAACATTGGCAGAAAAGCCAGATTCGGTAAAGGCAACGATATAAGGATTGGCTCTCGCAGCAGTATTGGTGCCAACTGTCATGTGCCAGCAAACATTCATATAGGGAATGATGTAATGATGGGGCCTAATAACCATTTCTTCGGATGCTTTACTCATAACATCAGTGACACGACAAAACCCATGGTTGAACAGGGTTTTAGAATTATAGAAGGCAGAACTGAAATTTGCGACGATGTGTGGATTGGACGAGATTGCCTTTTTATGCCATGTGTAAAAATAGGTTCACACTCTGTTGTTGGAGCAAGAAGTGTTGTTACTAAAGATGTCCCGGAAAGAGTTATTGTAGCCGGCAACCCTGCTATCATTAGAAAAAAAAGAGAATAAACATGAGCCTCACCCTTGCCATCTGCCTTTATAACGCAGAGGAACATATAAAAGAGACACTTGAGTGCATTATTGCGCAGACGATGCAGGATTTTCACCTGCTAATTGTCAACGACTGTAGCACCGATGGCAGCATTGCCGCTGTAGAGGAGTTCTTTACGCTGCATCCACGGCAATATGAGCTGGTTACACTTGAAAAGAACGGCGGTATAGCCAAGGCAAGAAACTTTGCAATTTCACACGCGAGAACAAAATATTTCCTTTTCATTGATTCCGATGACTTGTTGGAACCGACTCTTGTAGAAAAAGAGTTCCGCACAATATCGCAGGACAAGGACTTGATTGGAGTTTCGTGCTGGAATGATTTCATAGACAAGCGAGGAAAAAAGATACAGGGCGGAACATTCCTTGGCGAAAAGACAAAAGAGGGATTTATTGACAAAGCAAGCCGCAAGAAACTGATATTTCTGCCAATACACACAATCTTCGACAGAGAATATGCCATAAAGGCCGGCAGCATTTGTATTGAGGGGTTCCCTGAAGGGCGCCCGCGATATCAGGACTTCTGTGAAGAGCTCGACATGTGGACCCGCATGAGCGATTTTCACAAAGAGGGCAAGGCTATAATTACACTGCCCGAGGTACTTTATCACTACCGCAAGAGCGATGGGCTCTCATCGAACCACTTCAACATGATAATAAAGATGCGCTATACCAAGCGCAACAACAAGTTGCGCAGGAATGGGGAAAAAGAACTGACCTTCGTGGAATTCTACAACACTTTGACCGAAAAGGAGATAAAATCCCTGCAACGCGATGCCAAGGCAGCCGATTCACTGCGTAACGGGGTGTTCTATCTTAAACGCAAGAGTATTTTCATGGCGGCCTGGGAGGTTATGAAGTCTATCTACTACCGCCCGGGGTATATCTTTGACAAGTTGACACATAATTTCATCAAGAAGAAATAGAATAAGAATTTTATTAAAGAGAGAAAACAGCTCCCACATGTACTATAGTACTTTTGTCTAAAAAATGTAAAACACACTTATGTCTGGCAATACTACAGAACATATAAAAGAAATAATCGGCTTCCTTAACAAGAATGCCGACTATGCCGTGCTGCGTAACTTCGAGGGGCTGCCCGACAGGAACACCAGCCGCGACATTGACATCATTATAACCCACAAGAGTTACAAGCGGATAAAGCGAGGCCTTGTTGAACTCATCGACCGTAGCGGTTGGAAAATCATTACCTACCTAAACAGCGACCGCCTCATAAGCTACGTATGCGCAACAACCACAGAGGAGAAAACCGAGATTGTACAGTGGGATTTCTTCTTCGACACATCGGTGTGGGGAGTGCAGCTCATGAGCGCCGAGGAGTTCCTTGCACACAAGCAATTCAACGGTTTCCTCTACCATGTAGGGGTTGAGTGCCAGTTCCTTGACAAGATACTCTACAACAGCGCCGTTGGCAGCAAATACCCCGAGAAATACAAAGCTACAAAAGAGGCAGCAAAAGATACAGAGATTGTAAAGCAGAAGATACAGAGCCTCTTCGGGTGCAAAAGCGTTGAGGAGTGTGAAAAGAGGCGTGGCAAAAGACTCTTCTTCAAAGCAGTTTGGAGCAACATAAAACGGAGACCTTTTGGGCTTATTGCAGGTATTATAATGTTCCTCTACACCTTTATAGGCAACTACTTGCGCTCGCGTACCGGGTTCAGCATAGGCTTCACCGGCCCCGACGGTAGCGGAAAGACCACAGTTATCGACACAATACTGGAGCGCATTGCACCCGTGTTCAAGACAGCGCACACATATTATCATTTCCGCCCTGCCCTCTTTGGCAATCTGGGCGAGTTGGCACACTCGGCAGGCATAAAGAAGGAGGTAGACCGCAATTACAGCGACCCGCACCGCGGCGGCAAGACAGGGAAGCTGAACTCGTTCCTGCGACTATGTTACTACTCCATTGATTATATCATAGGCTACTTTGTAAAAGTAAAATCGGTCAAGCGCATCACACGGCTCGTGATTTTCGACCGTTACTACAGCGATATAATCTGCGACAGCCACCGTTCAAGAATATACCTCTCACCAAAGTTCCTCTACCGGTGGGGCAAATTGTTCATACCTGTGCTCGACTACAACATTCTGCTCACCGCAAGCAGCGAGACAATTCTCGCCCGTAAACGGGAACTCGATGAAGAGGGCATAAGGACTATAAACTCAAAGATTGATTACCTTGCGTGCAAGAAGGGATACACAAAAGTTCTTAACGAAACTACACCCGAGGTTGCAGTGAACGAGATACTAAACAACGTGTTCTGTGAACAGCATAAAAAGAATTTGAGGAGACTAAAATGATGGCAGAAGCACCAAAGCGCGAACATTGGATTGATTGTCTTAAAGCAATATGCATAATTTGTGTATATATTGCCCATTGTGAGTCTTTTTACTATGAAGGGGAAAGTATTGCATCATTCTTGGTTGCACCCTTTTATGTAAATGCATTCTTCTTCATAAGTGGCTATTTACTATTCAAGAAGCAGTTCAATAATAACAGAATCGAGAATTACACATTTAAAAGAGAATACAGACAAGACCTTTGCAACATATTATTCCGCCTGGTTATTCCTACAATAATTTTTTCTGCCATTATTTACCTGCCGAAGAATAATGGCATTTTTGACCTCCGCAATTTCATATTAAATGTTCTCGGCGGTACTAGCCTCTGGTTCACCTCTGCTTTAGCTGTTTCTCAATTGGTAATCTTTACATTATTATTGAGTCGCAGAACAAATATATGGTTCTACGTAGTTTTCACATTCCTTCTCCTGCTTGGTACATTTTGCTTGGGCGATGTTAGAAGCAAAGCGGCCGAAGAGTATTTCCCCTGGTACTGGCAAACAGGACTCATTTATACATTCCTGATGATATTGGGTGGCGTATACAGCAGATATGAACGAAGAATCAACAATGCAATGAACAAGCCTTTGACATTGATGGCGGCATTTGGCATACTGGCCACAATTATGATGTTTGCTTGGAATGGCACAACCATGCTATGTTTGGGATTAAGCGGAAAAGGCAATATTTTGGGCTATTCAACGATTATAACAAGTATATTATTACTCATATATATTGCCAAAGCCATACCCAAGAATAGGTTCACTGATTTCATTGGAAAACAATCCATCGTATTCTATTTCCTGTCGGGGGCAGTGCCAACAACACTGTTACCATTGATAAAGAAAATCCCATTGGATAATTCATGCATTATTTGTACCGCATACATCACTCTATCGTTAATTGCAAGTTACATTGCCACATACATGGTAACAAGATATGTACCATTTATATTAGATTTCAGGAACTTATACCGAAGCAATAAATGAAACAAAGAAGGCAATGATGTTGGGCCTTGCAAGAGATAGAGCAAGGAATATATTGATGTCCTAAAAGAAACGTATTATTAATTATATCATAATGCCAGCAGATAAAACAAGAATCTTCGTCTCGGCCTACGCCTGCGAGCCGGGGCTCGGCAGCGAGACAATTCTCGCCCGTAATCGGAAGCTCGATGAAGAGGGCATAAGGACTATAAACTCAAAGATAGATTACCTCGCCGGGAAAAAACAGTATACCAAGGTGCTGAATGAGACAACACCCGAGGTTGCTGTGAATGAGATATTGGAACATGTATTCAACCGGCAGCACAAGAAAAACCTAAAAAGATTAAGATGAACAACAAAAAAATAATCGCATTTTATTTACCTCAATATTACCAAACCGATACTAATGACTACTGGTATGGTAAAGGTTTCACAGAATGGACTAATGTCAAAAAGGCCAAACCTCTATTTAAAGGACATTACCAACCAAAAATCCCGGCTGATTTAGGATACTATAACCTGCTTGACAGCGATACAAGAGAAAAACAGGCACAAATGGCAAGGGAGGCCGGCATTGCCGGATTCTGCTATTACCACTATTGGTTTGGTGAAGGACGTATGGAACTTGAGAAACCTTTTGAGCAGGTTCTAAAATCAGGAAGGCCGGATTTACCATTCTGTTTATGCTGGGCAAACCAATCATGGTATTCAAAATTCTGGAATAAGGATATTGAATGTGAGCATAAGCTAATTGTTGAACAGAAATACGACAATGAGGAATGGAGAAAGAAACATTTCTATCATCTATTGCCTGCATTTAAGGACAATCGATATATCAAGATAGATGGGAGACCACTATTTATGATTTACAGGCCTTTGGAATATCCCGAAGTGCAGAAATTCATTGCACACTGGAATAGGTTGGCAAAAAGTGAAGGATTGGATAGTTTCTTTTTTATAGGCCAAGCAAACAATGACAATGAGGCTATTGCTATAAAAGATTTAGGATTTGACGGAGTAAATATTGTAAGAAAAAATGATTATCTGAAAAAATGGATATATTCCAATGTCATAACTAAATATTGGAACAAATTTCAACGCGCATTAGGAAAA
>JAUNQV010000002.1:0-51925 GCA_030535995.1 Bacteroidales bacterium | reverse complement strand
GTATATACCGCTCGTTTATCAAAAAAGAAGGATTGGAGTGTCAGAAAGGTTTTTATCCGACACTTTTGCCCAATTGGGATCATTCTCCACGAAGTGGCAAAAGAGGAGAAATATTCTATAATTCCACCCCTCAGAACTTCGAGAGGCATTTAATAGAAACATTAGAAATCATTTCCAATAAAGCTGGTGATGATAATATTGTTTTTCTTAAATCATGGAACGAATGGGGAGAAGGGAATTATGTTGAACCATGTAAAAAGTATGGAAAAGGATATTTAGATGTGTTAAAAAAACATTTGAATTCTAACAAATAGAATCACAGGTCTATGCCAGCAGATAGAACAAAAATTTTCGTCTCGGCCTACGCCTGCGAACCGGGGCTCGGCAGCGAGATTGGCGTAGGCTGGCACTGGGTGCTTGAGATGTCGAAGCACTTCGAGCTATGGGTGCTCACACGTGAGAGCAACCGCTGCACCATCGAACCGTGGATAGCCGAACACCCCGAATTTTCAGGAATTCACTTTCTCTACTTCGACCTCCCCAAATGGGCAAGGTTCTGGAAGAAGGGGATGCGCGGTGTACGCACATACTACAATATATGGCAATACTGCACCAACAGGATAGTAAAACATACAATGCGCGAGAACGGAATAAAGATATTCCACCACCTCACATACGGCAACGTACTGTGGAAAGTGAGTTCCTACGGGCAAAAGCAGTTCTTCGTGTGGGGGCCGGTAGGCGGGCTTGAAACTATCCCCGGCGAGTACAGCAGGCATTATAGCCAAAAGGGTCGCCTTATAGAGTGGGTACGCCGCATGGCAATAAAGATGCTGCCATTGAACTTCGGGTTCAAGAAGCGTTGCAAGCGTGCCGACCTTATACTCTGCAAGACAGAAATCACCCGCAACCTTGTACCTGCAAAATACCGAGACAAATGCGTACTATTTACCGATGTTGCAGTTGACAGCACACCATATACTTCTGTGACTGCAAAGAAAGAACAGGATACAATAGAGTTCATCACCGTGGGTCGCCTCGATGCATGGCGTGGTTTTGACCTTGTAATCGAAAGTTTTGCACACGCTGCGGCTATCGACAAGCGCATGCACCTCACCATTGTGGGCAAAGGAAGCGACAAGGAGAGGCTTACAGGCCTGGTCGAAAGGCTTGGGTTGCAAAAGCAAGTGACATTCACAGGAAAGGTTGCGATGGATGAGTACTATCGCCTGCTTGCCAATGCCGATGTTGTGGTAAACGCTTCGTTGAAAGAGGGTGCTGTTACCGTGTCGTTCGACTCAATGGCTATGGGAAAGCCGTTGATTTGCCTCGACACCACAGGATACACTCGCTATTTCTCCAACGATTATGCAATTGTTATTCCGCGCACCTCACGCAAACAGGTCGTTGAGGATATTGCCGCTGCAATGGAACGGATGAAAAGCAAGGAAGAGCGTAAGACAATAGGTGATAACGCCAGAAATGCCGGAGCGCAATTCACTTGGGTTGCCCGAGGTGAAGAATTCAAGGAGTTGATAAAATTGAAGTTAAGAAACGGCAAATGAAATTAATTATTAAAGACAGAAGTACAGAAGAACAAAAGAAAAAAATCTCATGTACTTATGTTCTTATGTCTAAACCAACATTCTAATGACAACCCTTGATAAAATACTCGACTTCACGGGTGGAGAGAAATTCTACCGTTTCGGGAACAGCGACGGCAAATACTGGATTATGCCGGCGCGTAGCATGCGCACGGCCATGAACCTGTACCAGCCAAGCGGGAGCAAGGGGAAATTGGTTAAATCGCTGCTGCCCTGCCTGCACTTCTTGGCCCCTGTGCGCAAGGTTATACACGCCGAGAAACTCCACTGCCGGTTGAATGGAGATTTAAGAGAGTTGCTATGCAAGGTTTTCGGCACAAGAGATATTGAATTCAGCATATTCGAGGGAACACCATGCATACACCAAAAGATAACAATACAGCTATCAACGGGAAAGCATATACTCGGCTACTGCAAAGCAAGTGAAAGCAACGATATCAAAGAGTTGTTCGACAAAGAACATGAAATACTTGCATGGATGAAAGAGAGAGGCGTAACCGATATTCCACAGGCACTCTATTGCGGAACATTGGGTAACGGCGTACATCTTTTTGTACAAAGTACCGCAAAGACAACCTCATCGACAATAATCCATAAATGGGACAGCTTGCACGAAGAATTTCTTGCACAGCTACACGACAGAACCAAGCAAAAAATGCTTTTTGAGGAGAGTGACTATTACAATACCTTGCTTGCGTTAGAAGAACATATTGAATGGTTGCCCGACAATATTGAAGCGAAAATCATATCGACCACAATAGGCAAAATACGCGACTGCTTCTGTGGCAAAGAGGTTGAGCTCTCGGCCTACCATGGCGACTTTACTCCATGGAACATGTTTGCCAATAAAAAGAGGCTTTTTGTATTTGATTTTGAATATGCAGCCAAGAGTTACCCTCCCGGGCTCGACCGCTACCATTTCTTTACCCAGACTGCGATTTTTGAAAGACACTGGAACGCAAACGACATAACAGCGTTCATTGAAAGTGACAACGGCAAATGGATTGACAAGAAACTATACAAAATTTACCTTCTTGATATGATTTCACGTTTCACTCTGCGCGAGAATGGCAAGGTAAGCGGAAAGGCTGCTGCGCCCTTTGCGCTGTGGGGCAAGATATTAGAATCTCTGATGGTAAATAATTAAGAAAAGCACCCCTCCGATATACTACACCTCAATTACTCCTCTATAGGGGAGCTGTCCCTTAGGACTGAGGGGCAAAAAGGAAAGAACTAAAAATAAACAGACACAATACAAATGAAGGAAATTGCCTGCTTTCACCTTTTCAACGACTACAGCGGCAGCCCCAAGGTGCTGAAAGCTGTAATTGAAGGATTGATTGCAAAAGGTTACAATGTAGACCTGATAACCTCGCACGGCGGAGTGCTCGATGAGATACAGAAGAGCGACCGCTTATGCCGTAAACAATACAACTACAACTTCGCCAGAAACAAATTCATAAGGCTTCTGCGCTATGCTTGGGTACAGTTAAGGACATTCTTCATTGCTTTCAGCTATCTCTTCAGGAAAGATACCACAATATACATAAATACCATACTGCCCATAGGTGCAGCACTCGGAGGGCGCCTGGCCGGCAAAAAGGTGGTGTACCACTATCATGAGAATGCAAAGGCGAAAAGCCTTGCATACCGCATACTGGCAAAGATTATGCAGTTCATTGCAAGTGACATAATTTGCGTGTCGCACTACCAACGCAGGTTCCTACGCCGCAAGAAGAGGATATATGTTGTACCAAACGCCCTGCAGAGCGGTTTTGCACAAAAACTGGAACCGGACAGCGAGAGAGCCTTTAAACAGCAACGGGTGCTTATGCTTGGCTCCCTGAAGGAGTACAAAGGCACAAGCGAATTCATAGAACTTGCCGGCAGGCTTGAGGGGTTCTGGTTCGAGTTGGTAATAAACGACTCGCAAGAGAACATAGACAAATACCTGAAAGAGCGTGGTATTGCAATTCCTGCAAACCTTGCTATTCACCCGCGACAAGAGGATGTTTCGCCTTTCTACAACAGGGCATCGCTGGTGCTCAACCTATCGAACAGGGACTTATTCATTGAGACATTCGGCCTCACGGCACTTGAGGCAATGACTGCCGGTTTGCCGGTTATAGTTCCCTCTGTCGGTGGAATTGCCGAAATGGTTACCGACGGAGTGAACGGATACAAGATAGATGTTCAGGAAATAGAAAAAATAGAAGAGATTGTTAAAAAAGTTTTATCAAATAAAGAATTATATATAACTTTGTGTAATAACTCGCTGGAACACTCCAGAAAATACAGCTCACAGCAGATGGTCGACAACATCGGGCAGTTGCTGTTATAAAAGTGAAGCCTATTACTTATAATGAAGAGAGTCGCGATATTGGGGACGCAGGGTGTACCTGCAAAATATGGGGGATTTGAGACACTTGTAGAAAATATTATTGGAGATAACTGCTCCGATGATATTGAATACACCATATTCTGCAGTGGCAAGGACATGCCGGAAAGACTCCCTGAATACAAAGGCGCAAAGTTGAAGTATGTAAACTTCAGGGCCAATGGAGTGCAGAGCATTCCATACGACATTGTTTCCATGATGCGTTCAATGCGTGGTTACGACACAATAATGGTATTAGGCGTTTCGGGCTGTATATTTCTCCCATTCCTCAAACTCTTCAGCCGCAGCAAGATTATTGTAAACATCGATGGTCTTGAACATCGCAGAACTAAATGGAAAGGATGGGTGAGACGTTTCCTCAAACTATCGGAGAGCATCGCCGTACGATATGCCGACATGACCATTGCCGACAACCGCGGTATTCAGGACTATGTGAGTCATGTATATAACAAGGAGGCACAGTTGGTAACATACGGCGGTAACCATGCACTTGTTGATGTATCAAAAGAGAGGGAAACGGAAATACTTGAAAAGTATTCTCTAAAAAAGAATGAATACCACATGAGCCTTTGCCGCATTGAGCCCGAGAACAACTGCCACCTGACGCTGGAGGCATTCTCAAAAAGCAATGAGAAACTCATATTCATAGGCAACTGGCAACATAACGGCTACAGCAAGAAGCTCAAAGAGCAATACAGCGGCTACGACAATATAATGCTGCTCGACAGCATATATGATTTGGATATACTCTACGCACTGCGCAAGAATACAAAATGCTACATTCATGGGCACAGTGCCGGCGGAACAAACCCATCGCTTGTTGAGGCCATGTTCTTCGGTCGACCGGTACTTGCATTCAACATCGTTTACAACCGCGAGACAACACATCACAAAGCAAAATACTACCAGAACAGCAAGGAACTGCTCCGGTATATCGAGAACATTCCCGACAATGGCAACAAAATGAGCCAGGTTGCATGGAGATACTACACCTGGAAACGGGTTGCCAAAGAATACGAGGCTTTGTATTGAAAGAGCATAAACTAAAATCAGCAGGCTCCTCGGTTGAGGAGCCTGCTGATTGTATAAATATACTTGGTTCTACGGGCGGACAAACACCTTCTGCCCACCGACCACATACATTCCGGCCGGCAAATATACACGTGTTGTACCCTCGCCCGCAATCACCTTGCGCACAAGACGGCCATCGACACCATAAATAACAACCTCTTGGCTCTCCAAAGCAGTTATCACAACACAATCGCCACCCTTGACCGATACTGTTGCGTAAATGCCGTCAACACCTGTTGACAAGGCAAACTGCACAGCAACATCCTTCATGCGGAGTTCAACATTACCTGCATCTACAATATATGCATCTGTTACCTGCAGTTTGCGGTTCTCCTCCTCAATGACCGTTGTCGTACTCAACGCAATGTTTACAACAACATCTTCACCGGTGGTGAAATTGCTGTTTGTAGGAGAATATGCCACTACCCTATAGGTATTCATATCAAGCTGCACATACTCAAGCCTGTGGCCGGCAAGCACATCGCCTGCGGCAATATCATCGACAAACATACCATCGGGCACCTTCAAA
The DNA here is from genome assembly GCA_030535995.1 of Bacteroidales bacterium. Taxonomy (GTDB): domain Bacteria; phylum Bacteroidota; class Bacteroidia; order Bacteroidales; family Bacteroidaceae; genus HGM04593. The sequence goes on along the minus strand of JAUNQV010000002.1, from coordinate 46,323 downwards.
TCGAACTGGAATGCGTTATATGGCTCTTCGGCAACACTTGCTATCTTCAACGGCACTATTTGCTCTGCTCCAAGCTCCATAGCAAAATCTTCGGCAAGGAACTCGCCCACTGCAACAGGCGTGTTGTACCAATAGAGAGCATCGGGAACTGCGCTTTCCATAACAAGTGACACCGTTTTTTCGGCATCCGCGGCTTCAACCTTGCCGTTACCGTCGCAATCGGCCTTTTTAAGACTGAAATTGTCAACAGCAGAACCGTTCAAGTGGGCCACGATGGATGTTGCATCGTGTACAGTAGTGGCATTGTTGCAATTGACATCACCTGCAAGCGGATAAATGAACTCATCGATATTGTACTCTGTGAGCCCGTTGTATATATAATCCATGCGGGTTGCAAGCCACTCTTTCATGCGGTCCCTATCGCTCTCGTCGAAGCCACAGCTGCTGCCCCACTCTCCTGCATTGTTATCAAAAGAGGATTTTGCAAATGTGTAATAGGAGTCGATATAGTCCATCAGTTCCTCAAATGAGTTATTCTGCACAAACTCTTTCCACACTTTATAGTAGTGTTTCTTGAAGAGTACTGTGCTACGTATATCACGCAGGAATGAATAACCGGCCATCGATGTCTTCATAACACTCGATGTAGCACCCTCATAGCAATAGGCACTGCCATTCTCATAGCCGAAGCCCCAATCAAAATCCCAGATAGGGCCGAACTTGAATTTTGAAGAGATGAAGCCCTCGGTTTCTTTGAACAGGAAGGTGCTTTTAGGATGACCTATCTCCATATTAAGGGCATAATCGTTGGCAAGCATAAAGCGCGCATAAGCATCCATATCGAGAACCGACTCGATATCTCCATTATTGGCCACAAAGTCAACGAGTTTGTTCATTTCCTGCTGTATTGTCGAGAAACGCTTCTCTGCAACAGAGGCTTCATACTCTGTCAGGTCGGGCTCCTTCACATTTACAGGCAGGCTGTACAAATCGGTCTTGAACTTATAGGTCTCATCGTAGTATGTATCAAGTTCAAGCAGGTAACCGAGGTCTTCGTCAACATCCACACTGTTATTGGCCATTCCAACCTTCTCTGTAAACATGTAGCTGCCCATATAAGTACCGTTCATGTAAAGTTCTACAGGTACTATGTGGTTCGCGTATGCCGAACCGGCCATCTGCCCCATCTTCATGGCAACGGCATTAGCCATAAGAGAGCCACTCTGGGCATTGGCAAGAAGCACCCAACTCTTGCCTTTTGTAAGGCCAAAGGGTTTTACCTTCTCGTCGAACTTCAATCTATAGGGTTTCTTGGAGTAACCCCAAGAGGTATTTCCGCGCCCTTTTATCATCACCGAATCTTCGAAATTATCATATACCCCATAGCCTGTTATGCGGAAATTTGCCTTGAGATAGAAACTCTTGCTTGTTACAAAACGGCCATTGTCTATGTCAATGTCTATTCTCGGAACAGAAACAGCGTTGTCAGTGAGCCAATTGACCTTTACACGATACTCATTACCAACCGGCACACGCTTTATTGCGTAGACAGCATCCTGCACTTTAACATCTTCAACTACTACATTCTCTACATTGTAGATGCGGAGTTCAGAAATTGCAAGATGGTTCTTGGAGTATTCTCCTCTCGTCTGGACAATTCTGATGTGGGAGTACTCTCCACCAAGAGGAATTAAGGAAGAGGTAAACTCCTGTCCTGCTCCACCTGTTGGCATTCCGTCGTTTTCACTGCTGAGCGTACGGACCAATTGTAGGCTTTCAGTGTCGTTTCCTGCATATATTTCCCATTCAAGAGGATTATACCCTCTCTGCGGACGACATTTATAATAAACCTTTATCGCCTTGGATAGAGCCGGCAAGGCAATATCTATGTATGTATTTACATTTATGGTTGCATTATTGGCACTGCCCCATGTAGAATGGAAAATTGTGTTTTCATTTCCATCGAGAAGACTTGCAAGACTCTCGCTGCTCTGTGTCGAAGGCTTGTTTGTCGACAACATATCGGCTGTGAGCGGGATTTCGCTCTCCTCACCACCGCTAACAACGGTATTCCACATTTCGTCCTGTACCTTGACGGTTTTGCTTATGTAACAGCCGGGGTATGTAACAATGTATTTTACCCCGTCGGCAAAACTCAAACGGCTCACCTTACTGACCTGTGGAACGGTGTCGACATAGGCAACAGCCTTGTCACTGCTCATATTGAAACTTGGTGTGAGCCATTTACCGATTGCATTGAGAGTGAAAGTCATATCACGGCTCACGCTGTCGAGCAACGCATCGACATGCAGGTTCGGATTGTACTTATTGTTGAACTTGAACGAAGTCATTACCGGGAACTCTGGTATCACGGTCGAGCAACTGTCGTACTCCTCGGGGGCGAAAACCCTGACCTCTCCGCCCACCAATGGAATACAGAGGTTCTCGCCTGTCATATAATGCTCACCGGCAAGTGACGAGGATGCAAAGGCCTCAATTCCTCCATTTGACAGGTAAACAAAAATTGTATTCCCATCTATCAACGGCTCGTCGGGCGTTTCGGGAACGTCGGGAGTCTCGCCCTCCTCAATAATTGTGGAATAGAAAATATCCATATCCCTTTCGAGTTGCGTATATATGCTCTCATACATAGCAGCCGAGTATACACCTGCTTTACTTTGGGCATCTGCAATGCTCACAAGGATATTCTCCAACATTTCCTTGGAACTTATGGGGTATGTTCCCGGCTCATAAGGATATTCTGTAAAACGCTCACCGGCAATCAGAGCCTCAACCTCTTTCTTGTAAAGTTCCATTCGGGCAGCCATATATACCGACAGTGCATTGAAGATTGCCACTTCGCTGTCGAATATTGCAACATACTCGGGAGAATCAGAATTAACCAGCACCTCAGCATCGGAAAGCACACTGCGCAGAGTCGCATTCTCACCCGAAAGACAAGAACCGTTATGGTCGCCATAAGTTTCAAGATAGCCGTATGCATTTATTATCTGCGGATTAAGGTAATTGAATGCCAAAACGCCCATATTTGTCACAAGACCTTGGAGTGTAAGTTCCGGTATATTGGCATTATATATTGACCAGTTGAATGCCACCGGCAATGCAAATCCCTGGGTGTAATCACCGGCTTCCAGTGCATTCTTGTGTTCGAGGTCAAAGGTCTTCATTTTCGATACAACTCCATCGCGCAGCTCCGCGCCAATGTAAAGTGTAATATCCTCGTCCGAATAAACACCATCGTACTGCATCTCAAAGTAACCGCTGACGGCCGATATTTTCAGGAGTGCAGCCGATGATAAATCAGTTGTGCTATATTGCCAGCCATTGACGCCATCATATCTTGGCGCACTGTTTTCGAGGAACTTGCCCGTCTGGGGCCAATATGCAAGATAACGGTCGCCACCCGCCGGTATGAACTGTACTGCATGTGACAACGCAGCACTTGTACTGCCCGACTCTGCACACTGCATAAAGAGCGGACCGCTACCATAATAATAATTACCGTTGGCCGCAGTAAATGAACTCTGCGAATTGCTCTTCAGGAAGAAGAGCCTATTCTCTACGGCAAGTTCATCTACCGTGGAAACCACCTCTCCCACAATGGACTCATCACTTCCGGCCTGACCATAAGTTGTGCCTGCTGTGACTCCTACCAAGGTTGGAGTATTCTTGTAATTGATTTCATTTGCACGTGTCGACCACTCGATAGAGAAGGAACTGACACTTGAAGCAAGTGTCAATTCAACATAATGATAATCTGTTACAGCCGGTGTCTTGTACATCGAATGAAAATAAGTAGATACACTATTGTCATTCAAAGCCGGTAACCCGCTACCGTCTGTGTTCTGTGTCAAAGCATTGTAATCGGCATTGGACGATGCCACATATCCAATGCTGTTACCTGCAGCATCGTAGACAGCAAGCTCGGAGAGGGCAAAAATCACATTATTCCCATTCGGGGCCTCATTGGAAACAGTCTCTACAATAGTCAGCCTTATTTTGTTTGTAGGAGAGGCCGGTGAGAGCAACGGAGATTTATACTTATAGAACTGATAGAACTCACCTGCATCATCTATAAAGTATTCCACATTGCCCGGCAAGCCGTCAGAGGCCCCTAAAGTAACCTCCCAATTTTGAGACCTGACACCCGACACAAATGTTGCTACAAGCAATATAAATATAAGACGCTTCATTGTATTGATATTTTTGCAAAATAAAACTTATTCCGAGGTATATTATCAAAGATAATATCCTATTCTGCAAAAATAAAAACATCAAGCCTATATTCAAACTTTTTTGATAAAATTATCAATAAGGTTAAACCAGGAAGAAGCATTACATGCGACAGGCCTCTACAGGAGCCGTACCCGGCTACACGATAAAGAAATAGCAGAGAGAGGCAATTGCCGCCAAAAAGAATAATACAACTACAACAACGGCAAATATCTTTACACCACTTTTTTTATTGTTGCTCTCCACAGGAACAGCGGCAGCATGAGCCGGTGAGGGCTGTTCAAGAGGCTCTGCAACCGGTTCCGGAGCCCCTTCCACAGATATTACATGCACAAGGAAAGCCGTATGGTTGTCGCTGGCCTCCTCGGTACCCATTCTGATTGCCTCAATCTTCTCCTCGTCGGTCAACGAAGGCGAAAGGATTATTTCGGCAAGGCTATTGCTGTCGAGTGTCTCATTTACCCCATCGCTGCACATGAAGAAGTAATCCCCCTCACGAACATCGGTTATCTCCTTTACATCGGCACGGCAACGGTTCTCCTTTCCGGGCTGCATACAGCGGGTAATTACATTGCGGTTGGGAAAATCCAAGGCCTCCTCTTCTGTGAGTTCTCCTATTTTTATCAGGTCATTCACCAAAGAGTGGTCGCGGGTTTCAAAAAGTATACCTTGTGACGGACGCAGATGATAGACCCTGCTATCGCCAATGTGGGCCACAAAACAGCCACCTTTGTGGAACTTGAGAAATGTCATTGTCGTGCCCATCTTCTTTACGGCCTTTGTATCACGGACATCCAGTTCGCTATATGCAAAATTCAACGCCTCAAGAAAGGCCTCCTTTGTAAAAGGCGCATCATCTTTGCCGTTATCGAGCAGGTAACCACCCATGGCACAGCACACGGCATTGCTTGCGACCTCACCCGAGTCGTGACCGCCCATGCCGTCGCAAAGGATGAAATCACGGCACTCGTCTGTTGCCTCACCCGGCTGTGGGAACATGTAATCTTCCTGATTGTCGCGCTGCCCCATCTCAAACATCGACAGCACCTTGAGCATATATTTCATAATATTCCTCTTTCTCCGCTAAAATATAAAACGGCAACTGTTATCAGACACAAATTTGAAAAAATTGAATGATTTTGACAAATTAAATCAGCCTAAAGAGCCATTTATTTTAAAAAACAGCTGTTAAATCAAAATTATTTCCCCATTATTGCTTGTTTTTCGCAAAATTTATATACCTTTGCAGACGCAAACAGGCAAATAAAGAGCGGGATGTAGCTCAGCCCGGTTAGAGTACGCGTCTGGGGGGCGTGTGGTCGCTGGTTCGAATCCAGTCATCCCGACTTAATTAAAACCTCGATAATCCATGGATTATCGAGGTTTTTTGTTCGGTCTCATTTCACTAAATCCGAGCTGCTGCCTGAACCTCATCTACTACACGCAACCAGTTGCCGCCCCACAATTTCTCAATATCTAAATCGCTATAGCCACGGCGAAGAAGCTCACGGGTGATATTGCGGAGCTGCGATGCCGACGAACACCCTTTCACTGCGCCATCGCCATCAAAATCGGTACCTATTCCCACATGGTCAATCCCGGCAACCTCTATGGCATGCTCAAGATGCGCCATAAAATCGTCTAAAGCAGCCTCGCCATTCTCACACAGGAAACCGCTGTACATTGTCACCTGAACCACACCACCCTTTAATGCAAGAGCCTTTATCTGCTCATCGGTGAGGTTGCGTGGATGATTACACAAGGCTTTGCACGACGAGTGCGAACAGACTACCGGGCTGTTGCTCAATTCCAGTACCTGCCAGAATGTAGACTCGGCCGCATGCGAAAGGTCGACAACCATTCCCACACGGTTCATCTCCCGAAGAACATCTTTGCCGAACAGGCTCAAGCCTCCATGTTCCGCCACCCCGCGGGCCGAATCACATATATCGTTATTACCATTATGGCAAAGGGTAATGTACACAACCCCCATGCGCCTGAAGCGCTCAACATTGGCTATATCAAGGCCTATCGCATAGCCATTCTCGATACCTCGCATTATTGCTCTCTTGCCCTCTTTCTTGGCTGCACGAAGCTCACCCGGAGTACTGCACAAGGTAACCCATTGGCTATTGCGCTCCACCTGCGCAGCAATGCCTTGCAGCAGGTCGCAGGCCATGACAACCGCAGCCGACAAAGAGACCTCATCTCGGGCACCTTGAGGTATATATGCAACCATTGTACTTGCATCAAGAGCCCCTTCATTCATCTTGTGAAGGTCTACAAGTGCCACTTCGCTGCGTTCTTCAAGCCTGTAGCCGGTGGAAAAGAGCATGGGCGTGTCGCAATGCGAGTCAATTGTCACAATGCTCTTGTGGAGCTCTGTCGAACGGCGGTAAAGCGAAGCTTCGTCGACAAGCCAATTGAAAAGAGGCATCATGCAGCGGTCACCGTTCATAATGAACGACTCGGGGTGCCACTGCACCCCTATGATTGAACGGCCGTCGGTTGCCTCAATACCCTCGATTACCCCATCGGAAGAGTGCGCCACCACTCTAAAACCGACAGGAACGCCGTTCACAGCCTGATGATGAAAAGTGTTAACCGCAAGATGTTCACACCCGAAAACCCCACGCAGACGGCTGCCCTCGGTCAACAGCACATCGTGTGTAGCCACACCACGCTCGACAGGCTCCTGGTCGTGATTGAGCAACTGCGCCCCCAAGGAGGCGTATATATCCTGGTGTACAGAACCGCCAAAAGCCACGGCAATCACCTGCACACCACGGCATATACCCAAAATGGGAAGAGAGCGGGCATCGGCAAGCAATGCCAGCAGAAGTTCCTGCTCATCGCGTCTTTGATTAATTCCGTGCAGCAGATTACAGTCGGGCTCCTCGTTCATGTAACGGGGGTCGATGTCGGCTCCGCCTGTAAGAAGAAGCGCGTCAATGTGCGAAAGTGTCTCAAGCAGAGCATCACGTTCGGCATAAGGAGGTATAAGAAGCGGAGTACCGCCCGCTTCAAGCACCGACCTGTAATAGGCCTCGGCAAGGGTTACCTTGCCATCGTCGAAATTGGCAGTAATGCCCACTACCGGGCGCTGTCTGAAGGCAGGATATTGCCTGTGGATGTTCTTGAACTCACCCTTTACATCAAATTCTTTCGGTTGCATATCAATTAAAATAAAGACACCCGCACTTGGGAAAACACGGGTGTCACTATTGTATAAAAAACCAGCCTGACGGCTATTCCATTGGCATGTTACGCTTTATGCTGTGGGCAAGCACAATCATCGTTTCGGTACTCACCACGCCCGGTATCTCCTGCACACGGCCGTTGAGGAGCTGCATAAGATGCTCATTATCGTGCGAATACATGCGGGCAAGTATTGAATATGGGCCTGTCGTGTAGCAACACTCAACCACCTCGGGTATCTCGCGCAAGCGCTCCACAACCTCTTTGTACATTGAACCGCGCTCAAGACGTATTCCAATGTATGTACAGGTTTTGTAACCGAGACGACGGACATCTATCTCGTAGCTTGAGCCCGAGATTATGCCCATATCTATCAGATGCTGCACACGCAGGTGTATTGCTGCACGCGAAACACCGCAAAGTTCAGCCACGTTACGGAAGGGAATTCTTGCATCCTTTGATATGATGCTCAATATTTTAAGATCGAGAGCATCGACCTTACATTCAAGATTTTTCATTTGGTCAGTTTATTTCAAGTTTGTCTTTTCTATTTCTTTACAATTGCCACAATCTCAAGGTCGTAGACAAGTGCGCTGTACGGAGCCACACGCTGCGGTACATCCTCGCCATAGCCCAGCTGCCATGGAAGATAGAGTTTGCATTTTGTTCCGGCAGGAAGCAGCATAAGCGCCTCGGCCAATCCCGGCAACTGCTCATTCACCACAAGGTCAACAGGCACGCCGCGCGAAGAGGAAAGCAATGCGCCATTGGGGTAGCTCTGCTTGTATATACAGCTTACAGTGCTGTTATACCCGGCTGTTTCGCCCGTGCCCATTACCTCAATCTTATACTGCAGGCCACTGGGTAACGACACCACTCCCGGACGTTCCTTGTTCTTCTTTATAAAATCTTCGCTCACCGAGCGGAAGACCCTGTCGTTGTAATACTCAATGGCCTGAGGGGTTGTCATTGTCTTACCACTATTGTAGGCTGTGGCAACAAGCCCTTCGAGGAACATCTTGCGGTCGACCCTTTTCGCGGTGTCGCCCGGATATATAGCCTCGTCGGCACGGGCAAGCATCTCCATGGCCGATGCCGCTACCTGGACTCCGTGTGCATAGGCCATAGCCTCGGGGCTCTCATCTACAGGGAAAGCATCGCATATACCCTTGACAAAATCATCGATGGTTGAAGAATCGACACCGAATTCCGATATTGCGTATGGCATATCCTGTGCCACAAGCATAGCCACGGCAAAGGAGATTGAATCGCTGCCGTTTTTCAGCTCGACCTTCCTGTCACCGACACTTGTGCCCGATGGGTAGAACGCCCACACCACAAGCGCAACAAGCACTAAAAACAATGCGGTCTTCTTCATGCTCTATTATAGCACTTTAATTAGTTCGACATCAAAGACAAGAGCACTGAAAGGTGGTATCATCTCACCCGCGCCATGCTCGCCATAGGCCATATTATATGGTATATACAAGCGCCATTTTGCGCCCTCCTGCATAAGCTGCAAAGCCTCGACCCAACCTTTGATAACCTGGTTTACACCGAACACAGCAGGCTCTCCGCGCTTGATTGAACTGTCGAATACCGTTCCATCAATGAGTGTACCCTCATAATGGCACTGCACCTTGTCGGTTGCCGAAGGCTTTTTACCTGTACCCTCTGTCAACACCTCATACTGCAAGCCGCTGGGCAGTGTAACCACGCCCTCCTTCTTTGCATTCTGCGCGAGGAAAGCCTCACCGCTTGCCTTGTTCTGCGCATAGGCCTCCTGAGCAAGTTTCTGGAAGTGCTCATTCACAACTTTCTGGGCCTCGGAGTGCGACATTTCGGTCTTTCCGCCGGCAAGCACATCCTCGATACCTTTTACAAAATCCTCCAAATTCATCTCTTTAATACCCATAGAAAGCAGGTTCTGGCCTATTCCCATTCCAAGGCCATAGCAGAATTTATCCATATTATCTCTTTATTAAATTATTAAAAAAACATTATATATCGTTGTCATTTTGTTACCATCGTTTTTTCAACCTATAAAAACGAAGCCGAGCGAAGATAAGACAAATATTTATATTCTGCCATACAAAATGCTATTTTTTAATCAGAAAAAAGAAATAAATGGAAAAAATACAACATTATGTTTCACCCGACAAATTCTGGCATTTTGTCAAAAGCAGAACTCCATAATAAAAACATGAAAGAATACTTAAAAATAAAATTTATTATATATTAAAATAAAAGCTCGATTAAAATGCATAACTTTGTAACATTACACAAAAGACAACATTTATGGAAGGAACCATTTTCATCTCAATCATACTCGCGTTCATTGCCATCGGCTTTTTTATACTGAACAGGCTCTACCGTAACAGGAGTGTTGCCACAGAAGAGCATCACGACCACAGCAGCGACGATGGCGTGTGCTGCGGCAAACACACCAACTGTGCAAAAGGGTACGACAACAGCAACCTCTATTTCGACGATGAAGAACTCGACCGTTTCAAAGGCGTGAACCCCGAGGAGTATACCGACAGCGACATCGAGGAGTTCAAGCAGATACTCTACACAATGAATGAGGAGGAAATAGACACTTGGGTACACTGCCTGCAGACACGAGGGATAGAGCTCCCCTTGGAGGTAAAGGAGGAGATACTGCTGATATTGCAATGACATCTCCAAAGGCAATAAAACGCCATTTTTTCAGTTAAAATAGAATACGGAAACTACCTGACGCGTGAAAAGAAGATACCCGACATACATATTGACAGCATTGTTACTTGCCATTTGCCTGTGCAGTTGCTCCAGCCGGAAGAAGAACACACAGGCTACACGCATGTATCATGCTTTTACTGCACGCTACAATACATTCTACAACGGCAAGATGGCATACGACAAAGCTGTCAATGCCCAGATAACAGGACATAAGGACAACTATCTCGAACTGTTGCCGTTAATGGTTACCAGCAGCAAGAACACACAGAAGATTGAGAGCAGCAGCTACGACCGCGCCATAGAAAAATCACAGAAAGCGATAAAAGGACACTCAATAAAACGCCGCCCCAAACGCCCGGCAGGGAAGAGACTGACACCCAAGCAGAAGCTCTTCTACTCGCAGAAGGAGTTTAACCCATTCTTGTGGCAAGCATGGTTCCTTATGGCCAACTCACAATACCGGAAGGGAGAATTCACCGAAGCTGCCGGAACCTATATATACATATCAAGGTTATACGAGAATAACCCGAAGATTGTTGCACAGGCACGTATAGGACTGGCTCTTTGCTACACCGAAATGGATTGGCTCTATGAGGCCGAGGATTTGATGCAACGCATAAAACGCGACACCATACCACCGGAACTCAAGAAGCACTACTCACAGGCAATGGGCAACCTGCTCCTGAAACAGGAGAGGCACAGCGAAGCCATAGGCTACATTGCCGAAGGTATCGGGCGCGACGGGATATCATCACTCGAAAAGGCACGTGAGTGCTACCTGCTCGGGCAGCTCTACGCAATGACAGGCGACAACAAGGCCGCATACAAGAGTTTCGGCAAGGTAATATCGCAAAGCCCGCCATACGAGCTGGAGTTCAATGCCCGCATAAGACAGACAGAGACTGCGTCGGACGAGAACCACAAGAAAATTCTGCGTAAACTGCGCAGAATGGCAAAATCGCCAAAGAACAAGGAGTATCTCTCGCAGATATATTATGCAATAGGCAATATTCACATGAGCCAGAAAGACACGGCCGAAGCCATTAAAGCATACGAGACCGGCGTTGCCGAGGGAGCGACAAGCGGCTACGGCACAGGCATGCTGCACCTCTCGCTCGCGAGAATATATTGGGAGAAGAACAAATTCTCGAAATCAAAGGAGAACTACGACAAGGCATTGCCACTCTTGACCGAGGAGACTCCGGGGTACAAAGAGATAAAGTTCCGTAGCGAGGTCCTTGGCGACATTGTGCAATATACCGATATTGTCGAGAAACAGAGCGAACTGCTCTACTGGGCAACACTGCCAAGCGACAAGCTATACCCCATTATCGATGCCCTTATAGAAGAAGAGAAGCGCAAGCAGGAGTTGATGGAGAAAGAGGAGAAGAAGATGAAGCGCGAGAGTGGCGGAAGCGCACTCGACCAGGCAAGCAATGCTGCCGGAATGGCCATTACCGACCCCAACGAGAAAGCACAATGGTACTTCTACAACCCGCAGATTGTTGCACAGGGCATAAAATCCTTTAAACAGAAGTGGGGAGACAGGGAACTGAAGGACTACTGGAGATTCAGCCATGAGATTTCGTCATTGATGACAGCCGATACTATTGCCTCCGACACCACAATGCTCGACAGCACACTTGAGATGGACAGCATTCCGGCCGACAGCATCGGCCTCTCCGGCATACCGGAAGCAGAAAACACCGATTCGCTGTCGACCGACCCCACAACAAGAGAGTACTACATTCAGCAGATACCTGTAACCGAAGAACAGAAGGAGAAATCCCATACAGCCCTGCGCGATGCGCTCTTTGAGGCCGGTATAAGATTCAAGGACAAAGCCAACGACAAGAAACTGACACTCCGCCACCTGGAGCAGGTGGCAACCGACTACCCCGAATATGAGCGCATGGCAGAGGTATATTTCCAACTGTTCCTTGCATGTTCACGCTGGGGAGAGAACGACAAGGCCGGGCACTACAAGGCATTGATGATAGAGAACTACCCCGATAGCACAAATACAAAGCTGATACAGGAGCCCGACTTCTTCGACAATGCAGCTACACGCAAGCACAAGGAAGACTCGATATACATAAAGGCATACTCACACTACACGAACAAGGAGTATGGACTTGTAGAGGAGGAGAACCTCTATGCTGCCACCAAATACCCCAACGGCAAACACCGTGCACGTTTCCTCTTTATCGATGCCATGTCCAAGCTATACAACGACAAGCAGGAGGAGGCCATGAAGAGCCTCGAGGAGCTGGTAAGCAAATATTCGGCCGACAGCATAAGCCGCATAGCCCAAAGCATCTCTACAGGAATTAAAGAGGGTCGCTTGCTCAAAAGCGGAATATCGACATCAATCTGGGAGCGCAAAGCCGGTGGTGGTGCTGGCAGTGAGAGCGACAGCATACCCGAATTCAGCACCGACCGCAACGGTGCATACTACTTCGTACTTGCATTCCCCAACGACTCTGTCGATGAAAAGAGGCTGTTGTTCGAGGTTTCGCGCTACAATTTCTCACGCTACATGGTGCGCAGTTTCGAGACCACATTCGAACGGTTGCCACAGGTAACCCTTTTCGAAGTGAAAGAGTTCCTGAATTTCGACGAGGCCTACCTCTACCGCAAACGTCTTTATGAGAACGGTGAGACCGCAAGGCTTCTCGAAGGCATAAATGCCTTTATAATATCAAAAAGCAATCTCGAATTGTTATTACAATATTACAGTTTCGAAGATTACCGCCGTTTCTACGAAAAAGTATTCCTTGCGATACCCGAGGTCGAGATAGACGGATACACCCTGGATGAACCCGACTACAACGACGATGAAGAAGAGAGTGACGGAGAATAGAACAACAGTAAACGGAAAAAAGAATGAGTATGACCTACCGACTGCTATGGGCCGATGATGAGATAGAACTCCTCGGTGCACATATAATATTCCTGCAAAGCAAAGGCTACGAAGTGACAAAGGTTACCAACGGCCCCGATGCCATAGAAGCATGCAAGAAAGAGACATTCGACCTTGTGCTACTCGATGAGAATATGCCGGGACTCACCGGCCTGGAGACCCTTACAGTAATAAAAGAGATACAGCCTTCGACACCGGTGGTAATGGTAACAAAGAGCGAAGAAGAGGATATTATGGAACAGGCCATAGGCTCAAAGATTGCCGATTACCTTATAAAACCGGTAAATCCCAACCAGATACTGCTTACACTGAAGAAGAACATTCACCAGAAGGATATAATAGCCGAGAAGGCCAATAGTGCCTACCTGCAGAACATCGGAAAGCTTGCAATGCAGATAAGCGATGCCGATTCCATTGAAGAGTGGATTGAAGTATACAAGAGACTCGTATATTGGGAACTGCAGCTTGAGAGTGCCGACACACACATGCATGAGATGTTGAAGACACAGAAAGAGGATGCAAACAACATGTTCGGCAAATTCATAAAAAAGAACTACATGCAGTGGATGCAGAACGGACGCGAAGCGCGCCCCATGATGAGCGTCGACCTATTCAAGGAGCGCATATTCCCGCTTGTCGATGCAGGAGAGAAGGTCTTCTTCATTATCATCGACAACTTCCGTTACGACCAGTGGCGTGTACTGGCCGATGAGATTGGCAACAGCTTTACCATAGAAGAGGAGCTCTACACGACAATTCTGCCAACTGCCACACAATATGCACGCAATGCAATATTCTCGGGGCTCATGCCTAGCCGCATAAAAGAGATGTTCCCACAGCTGTGGGTCGATGAGGAGGAAGAGGAGGGCAAGAACCTCAACGAAGAGGCACTTATAGAAACCCTCATTGCCCGCTACCGACGCAAAGACAGTTTCTCGTACAGCAAGGTACTCACATCGGCCGCAGCCGAGAAATATATCGACACCATAAACAACCTTTCAAGGAACGATATAAACATTCTTGTGATAAACTTCATCGACATGCTCTCGCATGCCCGTACCGAGTCGATGATGGTACGCGAACTTGCAGCCAACGAGGCTGCATACCGTTCGATTACACTATCGTGGATAAGACACTCGGCAATAAAGAAGCTTTTCAACTACCTTGCCGACAACAACTACACCGTGATAATAACCACCGACCACGGCAGCATACAGGTTGAGACCCCGACCAAGGTGATAGGAGACAAGAACACAAACACCAACCTCCGATACAAGCTGGGCAAGGCCCTGAACTACAACAGCAAGGAGGTTTTTGAGATAAAAGAACCGGCCAAGGTATTCCTGCCGGCACCGAATTTAAGCACCAGCTATATATTTGCGACAGGCAACCGTTTCTTCGCATACCCCAATAACTACAACTACTACGTATCGTATTACAAGGATACCTTCCAACATGGCGGAATATCCATTGAAGAGATGCTGGTGCCATTCATTAAAATGCGACCAAAAGGAAAACAAGAAAGATGAAAGAACATACAATTACAATAAAGAGCCTGGAAGAATACCCGGCAGCAGCCCGCGAATTCATCAGATTCATGGACAAGGGGAGGCTTTTTGCCTTTTACGGCAAGATGGGTTCGGGCAAGACCACACTCATAAAAAGCATTTGCGAGGAGTTGGGAGTAACAGACACTATAAACTCACCCACCTTCGCCATTGTAAATGAATATGAGGACAGAGATGGCAACACAATATTCCATTTCGATTTCTACCGCATAAAATCCATAGCCGAGGTATATAACATGGGGTACGAGGAGTACCTCTACAGCAACGCATACTGCTTCATGGAGTGGCCCGAGCTTGTAGAGGAACTGTTGCCCGAGGAGTGCATAAGGGTAGAGATTGAGGAGAACGAAGACTCCACACGTACCGTGAAGATTATTACAGCAGAGTAACGGCAACAATAGCAAAACAGAATAGAGACAAATATAAACAGCAATATATTATGAAATTCAACGCAAACGCATCGGGAACCAGAACCATTGAGGTCAATGAAGTCCAGCTACAGATAATAAAGAAGTATTCGCTGCTCGACCGCATAGCCAACAGCGCAGGCAAAGTAGATGAAGACTCGCTCAACAGGCTACGCCTTACTGTGCGCTCACTCATCGCTTCACAGGAGATGGCATCGAAAGAGTTGCTTGAGCTATGCCTTGTACTGTACCACGAGGATATGAAGGCCATTGGACTCAACAACCTCATGAAGCTCTACAACGAATGGTTGCTGCAGGAGAGCATGAAAGCCACAACCGACGACACCAATGCAGAATAGAAGAATAACCGACTGGTTGCCTACAACACGCAAAGAGGCCGAAATGCGTGGCTGGGATGAACTGGATGTGATAATATTCAGCGGTGATGCCTATGTAGACCACCCCTCGTTCGGTGCAGCAGTTATCGGTCGCCTTCTTGAAGCAGAAGGGCTGCGTGTCGCAATAGTTCCGCAGCCGAACTGGCAAGATGACCTCCGTGACTTCAAGAAGCTTGGCCGCCCCAGACTCTTCTTCGGCATCTCGGCCGGTTGCATGGATTCAATGGTAAACAAGTACACTGCAGCCAAAAGGTTCAGGAGCGAGGACGCATATTCACCCAACGGCAAGCACAGCATGCGCCCCGAATATGCAACCACTGTATACTCGAATATACTGAAGAGCCTCTACCCCGACTCGGCAGTAGTTATCGGTGGCATAGAAGCCTCCATGCGTCGCTTCACCCACTACGACTACTGGCAGGACTGCCTTAAAAAGAGCATCCTGGTAGAAAGCAAGGCCGATGTTCTTGTGTATGGCATGGGGGAGCAACCCATAACATCACTTACACGCAGCATGATGGAGCTGCTCGAAAGCAGCGGCCAGGAGCATATAACGGCAACCCAGGCCATAGAGATTGCAAAGAAGACAAGACAGACCGGCTACGTTGCAGAGAAAAGGGAAATAGAGATTGACGGGAGCAGCGACAAAGTTCTTGCACCACACAAAGAGTGCCTTGAAAGCAAAGAGAGCCAGGCCGGCAATTTCCTGATGATAGAGAAAGAGTCGAACCGCATGAAGGCCAAAAGGCTCATTCAGGAGTGCGACGGAAAAATGGTTGTCATTAACCCGCCCTTCCCCACCATGACCACAGAACAGCTCGACCACAGCTTCGACCTGCCATACACCCGCCTGCCCCACCCCAAGTACAACGGCAAGCGCATTCCGGCATACGACATGATAAAACACTCGGTAAACATTCACCGTGGCTGTTTCGGCGGCTGTGCATTCTGCACAATCTCTGCCCACCAGGGCAAATTCATCGTAAACCGCAGTGAAGCAAGCATTCTGCGCGAGATTGACGCGATTTCAAAGATGGAGGATTTCAAGGGATACCTTTCCGACCTTGGAGGGCCGTCGGCCAACATGTACATGATGAAGGGAAAAGAGAGCTCATTATGCGAGAAATGCTCACGCCAGTCGTGCATACAGCCCCGTATATGCTCCAACATGAATGTAGACCACCGCCCACTGTTGCAACTATACAAGAAAGTGGATAGCCTGCCGGCAATAAAGAAGAGTTTCATAGGCAGCGGCGTGAGATACGACCTGCTGCTGCACAAGACCGGCGACAAGGAGTGCGATACCGCGACAGAGCAATATACCGAGGAGCTTATTGTAAACCATGTGAGCGGCCGCCTGAAGGTTGCTCCGGAACACACCTGTGACAATGTCTTGAAACTGATGCGCAAACCGCCTTTCAGGCAGTTCCACGAGTTCAAGCAGATATTCGACCGCATAAACAAGAAACATAACCTGAAGCAGCAGATTATACCCTATTTCATAAGCAGCCACCCCGGAAGCACTGTTGAGAATATGGCCGAGCTTGCAGCAGAGACCAAACGGCTTAATTTCCATCTTGAGCAGGTACAGGATTTCACCCCCACACCAATGACATTGGCCACTGAAATGTACTACACAGGCATAAACCCGGAAAATGGTGAGAAGATATATGTAGCACGTTCAATGAAGGAGAAGGAGGCGCAGAGGAAATTCTTCTTCTGGTACAAACCCGAAGAACGCAAACAGATTATTCAGACTCTACGGCAGCTCCACCGCAACGACCTTATAAAGAAATTGGGCATACAATAATAAAGACCGCCTTCGGCGGTCTTTATTATTGTATGCTTGGAGAAAGTTCTCACTCTGTTACCTCGAACTCCTCTTTACCTACACCACATAACGGACATACCCAATCTTCGGGCAAAGACTCAAATGGAACACCTGGTTCAATACCCTGCTCCGGGTCACCTATTTCGGGATCATACACCCACTGACAAACTGTACAGATATACTTTTTCATAATTATACTATTTTATCGTTAAACAAATTCCTAAACCAAAAGTTCGCTCCACAGCATCTGTTATTTGCCTGTGTCCAATATCCCTTTTGATTTCTTTACAAAATTAACATAAAAATTCCGATTTCAAACAGAATTTGTGTTAATTCTTTTTAATTTTATAATCATTTCATTTTTAAAAGTTCGGCAAACACCCTCTCCATTCCTGCAGAAGCCCCCATTTTAAGAACTGTGAGATTTGGCACATTATGCACAGCCACATCATTCGGGTCTATTAGATACACAGGCACTCCCGATGGAATATAATTGACCAAGCCGGCAGCAGGGTAGACATTCAAAGAGGTGCCCACTATTATAAAGGCATCGACCGATGCAAGCTCACCAATTGCATCCTCGATAAGCGGAACTGCCTCGCCGAACCACACGATGAACGGACGCAGCTGCGAGCCGTCGGGAGCAGTATCGCCCATCCTTATCTCCGACTCGTACGATGGCAGTTCAATTACAAGCGAAGGATTTTGCGGTTGCCGCGACGAACAGGCCTTCATAAGTTCTCCATGCAGGTGAATTACCTTTGTAGAGCCGGCACGTTCATGCAAGTCATCTACATTCTGCGTTATCACAGTAACATCAAAATGGTTCTCAAGTTCCGCTACAAGCTCATGGGCACGATTAGGCTTGATGCCGGACAGTTCCCTCCTCCTCTTGTTATAGAACTCCAGAACGAGAGCCGGATTGGCACGGAAACCTTCGGGAGTGGCTACCTGCTCAACGGGATAATTGTCCCACAAGCCACCGCCACCACGGAAGGTGGAGAGACCGCTCTCAACACTAATTCCTGCACCTGAAAGTATTGCTATTCTTCTCATACGCATTTTATATAAACACATCGGGAGGAGCAATTGCTCCTCCCGATAAACTGTTTTTATTCTCCTTCAGCAGGCTCACCACCTTCGGGAACATCTGTTCCTTCTTCAGGAGTATCTGTTTCTCCCTCTGTAGGCTCGTCTTCGGGCAGTGTACCACCGGGAACATTATCAGGGTCAACCGGATCCACTACACCAGCCGGCAGAGGCAGATACCAGTTTGCTTCGTTGCTCATGAAGTTGTACAAAGATGCATCGTACTTGTAATCGGCGCTGTGATATGTCACATCGTTGCTGAACTCACGACCTGCGACTCTCTTTGCAAGGATATCATTATCGCCGGTAGCTATGGCAAAGCGCATAAGGTCACCGAAGCGAGTTCCTTCCCATGCAAACTCAAGAGCAAGCTCGTCAATGATAAGGTCTGTTACATAACGTACTGAATCCTGGTATGTGAACTCCTCCTTACCCGTCGGGAACACAATGGTATCTTCACCCTCAACCTTTTGCATATAGCCGAAGTGACGTGCCATGCAATCCGTAGTCAAAGCGTAGTATATGTTACGCTCGCTATCGCCTGAACCACGAGAGTGGATACCCTTGTTATTCTCAAAGGTCTCATCAATTGAAAAGTTGAAGCCCAAAGAATCGGTATAGTGCTCAAGGAATCTCTCCATTACGTATGTCGAGTCTGTCTTTGCTCCGGTCAACGGGTCAAAAGTGTACTTCTTAAGTGTATCACCCATCTCGTTGAATGTATAGCGCTCGGCATATTTGGGATTCTGAACAAGCGAGTAGTTACGCTTTGGACCAACCTTCAGTACAGTCATTGCGAGTTCCATAGCACCGTCGTATCCCTGACACTCCATACCTATAAGTGCCTCGGCAAAACGGAGGTATGCAAGCTCTGCACGAGAAAGTGTTATATAAGTTGTAGGACTACCGGGGTAATGTTGATGGTTGATACTATTGGGTAATGGATTGTCAAGGTTGAACTTTGCTATGATATTCTTATACTCGGTCATCTCATCGTCATCACCTATCTGTGAATAGGTTGTTGCCTTTATGCGCAAATCGCCGGGATACTCAAAGTTGTGGCTATAGACAACCTTTGTCGGGTTTGTAGCCTCACCCTCATAGTAACGGAATATCTGTCGTCTTGCAAGAGATATAATTGCAGGAGAAGCAAACACCTGTGCACCACCATTATCGTTCTGCGGAGCAAATACATCGGCGAGGGCAGATGTTGTTCCATAAAGGCTGTTGTTAGCGTATGGTATTATTGTCAACAACGATTTCTTCTCATTATCGGAATACCTTGAGGCTGCAAAAAGTGCAGAATAGTCATCATTTACCAGAGCACCTTTATCATTAGAGAAAGCTACTCTATAATAACTATCAATATACTTTGTTGCGGTGTTATTTGTACCGGCACCTGTTATCTGGTCATAGAAACACTGTGCAGCCTTTTTGTAGTCACCTTTCCAAAGATAAAGTTCTCCAAGAAGCATGCGTACCGGAACAAACAGATGGCTTGTCAGGACCTCTGTATTGTTATAACCGAATTTCAATACCTTGCCGTCTGAATCCCAACGTGGCATTCTGAACTGCGCAGGGTTCTCGTATGGCAGAATATCTGCAATAAGATTATCAACAATGCTCTCGCGCGACAGCATTGGGGTATTCATAACCTCCTCGGCAGCGCTGTGAGAGAGGATTGGCTCGGTAAAGTATGGTACATTGTTATAGTTTATAGCCAACTGCAGATATGTCCATGCGCGAACACTCTTTACAGCCACATACTCAGGCATCAGGAACTCTTTATTGCTTTCGTTCATGCTTGCACCGACACGTGTAAGGAATATATTACAGTTGTTGATGATAGCATAATAATCCTTCACATCAAGATATGGATTTGTTTCAAGATTGAAGACCGAACGGCTAATCTCCTGAACATCCACAACAGCCTTTGTCTCACTCAAAGTGATAAGGTCGGCACGTAATTCGTTAAGCAAAATCTGACGGTCACCAACCTCCTGAACACTCTTCAGAATACCCAATACAGAGAACACCGAATCGTTCAGTGACCAATCATCGAACTCGTATTCAACGCGGTTCGACTCCACATTCAACATATCCTCGCATGAGCTGAAAGAGACAGCACCACACAAAAGAAATATCACTGTATAAAAAAGATTCTTTTTCATTGTAGTTATTTTTTATTCCCGCATGGTGCATGGCTTGCAACCCTGCACCATGCGGTATTCCGTTTCATTAGAGATTAACCTTTACACCAAGATGGAAACTGCGTGACTGTGGCAACAGACCTGCATCGACACCCTGATACAAAACATTGTTATTTACAGAGAACTCCGGATCCATACCTTTGTAATCGGTGAATGTATAGACATTCTCCGCGGCACACCATACAGTGAGACCTTGCAGCCAGTTTGCTGTCACCGGTACATTGTATGAAAGTTTGATTGACTTTATACGCAAGTATGAACCATCCTCAATCCAACGGTCGGAGAAGCGTGAATTACCGACAGGGTCACCAAAAGCAACCGCAGGAATATCGGTCTGCTGCCCCTCAACAGCCCAACGGTTAGCCATATTGGCTGTCTGGTTGTAGAATGTAGAACCGCTCTCAAGTTGACGACGGTAATAGTTGTATACATCGTTGCCAATAGAGTAGTTGCATGTTACATCGAGCTGAAGATTGTTGTACGAAAGACGTGTAAAGAGGTTACCATAGAAATCGGGGTTAGGATTACCGATAATGGTCTTGTCGTTCTCATCGATGCAACCTGGGTCGTTGCCGGGGTTGATGTCGACAAATCTTACATCACCTGCATTGAAATACTCTTTCTGGCCGGCAGCATCGCGCTGGAACAAACCTCCGGCATCGGCCGACGATGCAATTACGCCATCGGTCTTATAACCCCAGAACACACCTACGGGCTGACCTACCATAGTAGCTACCTCGCCGCCATAAACAGAAACAGGGTCAATAGCCTCGTCAAGAGCAACAATCTCATTCTCATAGTGACCGACCGATGCACCGAGTTCCCACTGGAAATTCTTTCCTGCAACGAGTTTTGCATTGGCAGTGAACTCAAAACCGGTATTCTCAAGCTCGCCACCGTTAGCCCAGTATGTACCCATACCTGTTACAAAACGGTGTTGCTTCTGTACCATGAGGTCGCTTGTCTTTGATTTGAACCAATCGAAAGAGAGTGCCAGACGATTATCGAAAAGCAACGCATCAACACCAAGGTTCAATCGTGCAGTGCTTTCCCATTTCACACCATCGTTCTCGACATTACCAAGCTGAAGACCCATAGACTGGTCATAGAACTTGACAGCCTGCAAATAGCTGCGTGCTGCAAAATAGTCTATGGCATCGTTGCCGGTGATATCGTAGCCCGCACGCAGTTTAAGCATGTTTACCGGACGGAACTTGAACCACTTTTCCGAAGAGACAAGCCAAGCAGCCTGAACCGATGGGAAAAGACCCCATGCCACACCGGCAAAATCAATGGCATCCTCGGCATTTGAACCGAAGCGCGAAGAACTCTCCAAAGAAGCGGCAAGCTGCAAGAAGTAACGTGTCTTGAACGAATAGTCGGCCTGCATGTACCATGACATGTTACTCCACACATTGTTATCGCCCTCGCTCTGCAAATGGTTCAAGCCGGCATTGATATTGAACGAGTTGTCACTACCGGAGTTGGCACCGCTCAAAGCATTTGAGTCAAAATTGAAGTTTGTATAACGGAAACCACCGAACACATCGAGACTATGGGCACCAAGGACCTTGCTCCATGCAACACGTGTGTCGCTTGAAATTGCAGCCTCCTTGCCGAAGAATGATGAAATATAGTTACCTATCTTACCATTCAAAGCCTTTACATAGAAATAGTATCTGCTGTCATCTGCCGATGTTGGATAGGGCAGATAATACTTCTCACTTACACGGTGCAAAGAGTAGTTGAAAGTCTCGGTAATTGTAAAGTTGCCAAGTTTAAGCTCGGGTGCAACAGTTACACCAAGGTTAGTATACTCCAACTCATTCTTTTGTGTACCCTTACCTTTTGTAATAATTGTCACAGGGTTATAAATAGAGTTGTTCGGGTTGGCTATACCGGCCGACCTTGTAACCTCCCATGCAAAAGAATCGGCAATATCATAGATACTACTTTTTATACCCGATGTAGAATAACGGTACTGGCTCAAGAAAGGAGCCTTAACATCGGCAATAGCAGCGATTGATGTCAACGGGAATGAGGTCTCATCCTCGCGCATACCGTCGTCGAGCAACTCACGTGCAACGCGTGAATAAGAGATATCGATACGTGTATTGAAGTTGTCGGCAAGAACAATATCAGAGTTCAAGCGAATATTCATACGGTCGAAGTTATTACCCTTGAGAGGAGAATCGCCCAAAGTATAGCCAAAAGAGAAGTTATACATGGCAATATCGTCACCACCCTCTACATTAATCTTGTAGTTCTGCGTCAAAGCCTCGCGGTATACAAGATCGGTCCAATCGGTATTGTTATGATATTTGTTATAATAAACATAGCCGCTTTCCAACTGGTTGTTCGCGCCATACACAGGAGGGTCGGAACGGAGGAAGTCAATATCACGGTTCGGGTTGACATTCATTGTTCCTACGAGTTCATTGGCATACACTCTATAAGCCTCTGCGCCCAACATATCGTATGTATCGGGTGTCAGAGTCACGCCTCCGTATATATTAGCAGTAATGCGTGTAGCCATGCTCTCGCCACGTTTAGTATTAATGATTACAACACCGTTGGCTGCACGTGCACCATAGATTGCAGTACCGTTTTTGAGAACCTTTACATCGCGGATATCATTTACATCAATGGCTGAAAGCACATTGTTGTAGACACCCATGTGTATAGCCTCATTACCCTCCTGCATATCCCAAATTACACCGTCAATAACAAACAAGGGCTGTGTGTTGGCATTCAATGAGTTCAAACCTCTTATGAACATAGCAGCACCTATACCCAATGTTCCTGAACGCATTGTCGAACGGACATCTGCTCCAAGTTTATTCTGGATATCGGAATCGATTGTAATTGCAGTAGAGAGGCCGGTTTCAAAGCCACGCTCTGCTGTAATTACTATTTCCTCGTCGTAATTATTCTGGAACTTATCAGAATAGAGACGTACATTAAGCACATCGTTAGTGCCTACCGCACGCTGCACAAGCAGGTACTCCGGTGTTGAGAAACTCAAAAGAGTCACATAGGAGGGTATGTTAAGTTTGTACTTACCCTCGGCATTGGTCATTGTAGTAATCTTTACATGACCGGTTGCCTGCACACGCACACCCGCCATAGGGACATTGGTAGCAGCGTCGTAAACGGTACCGGTTATGGTACGTACGCCATTCGCAACAACAGGAGCGCCGTGAATAGAATCGCTTGCTACATGGCCTGAAAGCACTGTTGATGCGCCAGCGGCCGACGGCATTAACATCATTAATGCCACTACAAATTGCATAAATTGTCGCATATACATAGTTAATTTTCTTTTTTTCATATAACAAACTATTCTTCTTCAAGTACAGGTATCAAAAGTATCGCATCCAGGCGTATTGATGTATCTTTCCTGGGAACGGAACGACCAGGGTTAATTGACGATACAGTTATTGTCGTACTATAATCTTTGTAGCTGCTCAACTTATAATATTCACATGCGGGAATATCAATGATTGCAGGCTCACCCTTATCGTCGATGAGGAAGAGAGTATCCACCACATTTTCCCTGTTTGTAAACTTATTGTCTGTATACTCATAAAGTGTACCCGAACCGGCCTGTGTTATCTTTACATTGAAGTATGTAGGCATCAGTTCCTCGGCTGTTACACGTGGGTTGGCTATGTGCTTTGGAAGCACAATCAATGCCACCTTATACTTCGTAGACATCACATTGGGTATGCGGAAATCGACAATTACACCATCGGTAACCTTACTTGGTATTGCCTCAAAGTAGTAGCTACCCGAAACCTCTGAATTAAGAAGCAGTGAATCCTCGCGATTAATCTGCAACTTTCCGGCAAGGATATTGCTGTTATTTGGAGCAGAGCATTCAAACCTCATCTCGTTGTTCTCTGCTTCAAGCTTAATGGTGTCGAGCCACACATCGAGTGGAGAATAGGGGAACTTGTCTACAATCTTGAAGAAACCGTTCGACATCTGCTTCTCGAACACCACATGCTCATTCTCAAGCTGCGACTTCGGGAACACCTTACGCGGATAATCGCTAAGGTACGCAGGAGATATTGAGTCGGGGTGTTTTGACTCGATGTACTTTCTCTCACCTTCGCTATACGAAAGGTACTTGATAAAGTTTATACGAGGATAGTAGTTGCGTAGCGAGTCAAGGATAGTGGTGTCGAGCGTGGCTGGCATGAATGCATCGCAGTCATACTTGAAATAGCTGTCGGCAAGAGCCATATACTCATTCCAAACATCGTTCGTGGGAACATACATTGTGTATATTGAGTCTTCAAGGTCAATGTAACCAACACCCGAATATGGGTTGAGCCACTTGTTGCTTACAACAAATACAGAGTCGAGATATGTCTGTTCACCATTCACAACAGGACCAAGAACACTCTGATATTCATCGAATTCCCTTACGTTGAAAGAGTAGAGATAGTTAGCAAGAGAGTCGACCTTGTAACCGTCCATCTCCTCGCTGTCTACAGCAAGGAACTCCCAAATGCTGTGCTTATACTCTACCGGGGCCTCCAACTTGTGAACAATACCGTTCCATGCACGAATATTAGGCTCTACTATACGAACGTTGTCAAACTCATAACCATCGCTGTACGAACCGGTAAATTCGGTTTTCTTGTCGTTAAGCATCATAATACGGTTACCCTCTTCAAGAACACCGTTAGCAGGACGCAGATGGTTTGCCACATGCGCTCTGACAAAAGTCTTCAGCACCTGCTCGCGCTCATCTTCATTCTGCAATTTTGCAACCAATTCCTCTTTCATTGCATCCATTGCCTCATTTACCGGAGCAAATACAGTGTATACTCTTGATTGGTTGAAGAGAGAGTCGGCGAACTCGGGACCACAAGCATTAATAACCTCCATGAAAGATGTCAGGTCGTCCTGCTCATTCAAGACCTCATAAAGAGTCTTGTCGGCATAAGGAACATCTTCTGTAACCTTCAGGCCGGTATCGTTATCCTCGCATGAAGCGGCCGCAAAAAGGGCTGCAAAGAGGGCTGCACCAGCCAAGAATTTATGTTTAAATATTGTTTTCATACAAAAATATTTTTCTTTAAATGTAAAGGCCTATATAAAAATGTATAATCCCTTAATTCATCTCCACCGAAGAATCTTCGTCCGAGTATGCCGGGTTCTGTTTCAAATTCTTATTGTACCTTATCTCGTCGATATGTATCGGGAAGAAAAGACCATCTATTGAAGACATCTTGCTCTTGAGAACATCCTGGTTTGATGTGAGTTTATCGGCAACAAACAAGATATCCTTGGTGCTCTTATCGCGCAAAGCCTTGCGCACAAGGTCGTACCAGCGCTTGCCCTCAAAAGCAAGTTCACGTGCACGCTCGTCAAGAACAAGACTTAAACAACCTGAACGATCCATAGGCTCGGACAAAGGCTCTTTAATATCAGTTGAATCAATTCTTGAACGAACATTTATCACCCTTGCTATTTCGAAAGCCGATTTGAAATCTTCCGATGTAGCTGCAGGCTGCGCAGCAAGTGCCTCTGCCATCATAAGAAGGACATCGGTCTTGCGATAGACAATCCAGTTGGCATCAAAGCTATCTGCTTTTCTGTAATCCTGCGCAGGAGAACCTTGGGCTGTATACTTCGCAATGTAAATATCATCCTTAATCTCATCACCACTTGCGCTTGGAGAGATGTTCGTGTATGAGAATTTACGCAAGTCATCATCCTTGTAAATATCAAGGAACTTCCTTGGTACAATTACTTTTGAACCGCCGGCCTCAATTCCATACAAAGTAGGTATACCTCGACAACCACCATTATCACGAGCATTGGCATCATCTATCTGCAACTCAAAGATTGACTCCGAAGAGTTCTTGAAACCGAAGATATCGTTATATACAGAACTGAATTTTGTTTTCTTTAAATCCTCTACTCTTCCCTCGTTTACCAAAAGGTGGTAGGGATAATCATTTACAATAGGCCTGCCCTCATTTTTATCAATGAACATACGGTCCATGTTATCAATTACAGCCTGGCAGCTCTCGATACAGATGTCATAATAACGCTGTACATCACCGGCTGCCACCAAATCGCTCTCACCCTCATAGTATGTAGAGAAAGCTGCGAGCCACAAGCAGACATCGGCTTTTAACGCCAAGACAGCATTGCGTGTTATACGACCGTAGTTGCTGTCGTCCTTGTCTTTTGGGAAACTGCCGCTCTCCATAATCATACCCGGAGCCTCGGCGCGCTCAATATCGGCCAAGATAAGCTTCAGGGCCTCGATAGGATGTACCTGTTCGTATGTAGGCAGATCGGCATCGTTCACTGCAGGAACCAAAGCCATCGGGATATCACGGAATGTACGTACAAGGTAGAAGTGACACAATGCACGCATTGCATACATCTCACCAAGCACTACATTCAAGTCACCCTCTGTAAAATCGGGGTCGCGGTCTACCACCATAGGAGCATACTCTATTACAAGATTCGCATAGTTGATAGCCTCGTAGAAGATACCCCACTTTGCATATTCATTATCATCAAGAATATTTGCCTCGATGATATATTTATATTTGTTGTCATAATTGGCAGGAAATGTCATGTTATCGGCACGCATCTCACCCCAAACGATGGCTCTTGAAACAGCATCGGTGCTTATGAGCTTGATGTAGCTGGTCGCAAGCATACCGTTCACCTCATCCTTTGTCTGCCAGAACTTCTCATGGACTATCTTGTCGGGTGGTATGATAGTCAGATAATCTGTACACGAAGTCATCAGGGTGCCGAACATGACTGCTGCTACAAGCACCAACTTCTTATATATATTAAATATTCTTTTCATAGTCAACAACTTTTAGAAACCAACAGAAACTGAAAGGGTATATGAGCGAGAACGCGGGGTTTTGGTATTGTCGTATGCAATACCATCACCGGCCGAAGCAACCTCTGGCTCAAGACCTGTATATTTTGTCCAGAAGCATACGTTGTCGGCAGAGAGATATACATTCATCTGTCTCAAGCCAATCTTCTTGAGCCAATCGGGCTCGAAAGAGTATGACAACTGTACATAAGAGAGACGTATGTATGAAGCATCCTCTACATAACGGTCACTACCAAGATAGTTGAATGCATTACCCGAACCGTTTACAGCACGTGGGATTTCTGTGATATCACCCTCCTTGCGCCAACGCCAGTTAACGGCAACGCTCTGGTTCTCGAATGAAGCCATATTCTCGAACGCCATACGTGAACTGTTTACGACATCGACATCCCAACGATATGTGAATGATGTTCTCAAACTCCACTTCTTGTAACGGAATGTAAAGCCGAAACCACCTTGTGCAGCCGGGTTAGAGTTTCCGAGATAAACGATATCGAGCTGGTTGATGTTACCATCGTGGTTGATATCCTCGTAAATAGCATCACCACCACGGAACTCGTAGTTTCCATAGGAGCTGCCATAGGACTTCATATCATCGGGGTTATCAAAGAATAGAGACATCTTCTTGGGCTTGCCGTTTGCCTCATAAACCACGTTACCGTCGGCATCACGCACGATAGGACAGGTTCCGTTGCGGCCGGCAGCCTCCTCGGCGAGGGCCTTCTCCCAGTTCTTGTAGCTGTAACGGTAAACACCCTTGTAACGGAAACCGTAGATGGCACCGCTTGGGTTACCTATCTGTATGCGACCAAGATACTTGCCATTCTCCGGAGCCTCATATTTTCCGTTACGCTCCTCAAGATAGGCCTCTTCAAGTTCAAGAATTTCGTTGTAGTTCTTACCTATATTGAAGTAGAATGTCATTGAAAGATCCTTTGCGAGCTTAACATTGTTAAGGTTAAAGTTAACCTCCCAACCCGAGTTGCGTACAGTACCTGAGTTCTTGTATGCAAGAGAAGAATAACCTGTAGATGAAGGTATTTTATAGTTTGAAATAATCTGGTCGTACGTTGTTCCGCTATAGTAGTTGAACGCACCTGTGAGAAGGTCGTTGAAGAAACCGAAGTCGGTACCGATGTTCCACTCACGTTTGTCGGAACGGCGAAGGTCGGTCAAGCGGATACCATCCATCTTAAAGCCTGCCATACCCAAATAGTTCTTTCCTAATGCACTATAGCTGTTGAATGTCTTGTTCTCACCCGGAGCATGACCGTCCATACCGAAGCCCGGACGGATTGACAACATGCTTATAACCGGTTTTGCCCACTCCATCCAATTCTCGTCGATGATGTTCCATCGTGCAGAGATTGCAGGATAGATAGCCCACTTTCTGTCGTCACCCATAGCGGTGTTACCCTCGGCGCGGCCCGAAAGGCGCAACATATACTTCGATTTGTATGAGTAGTGCGCATCAAATGTAAAGTTAAGACCACGGCTCTCCCACTTGCTTGTTCCCGAAGAACTGATTTTTGAACCAACAGTAGGGCTGCTGATGTTACCGGTAGGCAAACCGATTGTTGTAGAGTTCTGTGAGTTACCGCTACCTGTATAAAGTTCGAAACGGCCGCTCATTGTCAAATAGTGGTCTTTATTTCCAAGATAAGGCGTAAAGACGAGCTCATGACGAGTTGTAAAGTTAAGGCTCTTGCTGTCGTTGCTCTCCGAGCGGTTCTTCTCCGAAGCAGTCCAGTCACTCATAGAAAGAGCCGCGGGAGTATATACAGTACCCGAAGAGGTTGACGCACCAAGGTTTACCACACCACGGTACTTCAACTGTGTCTCATTATCCTCAAGACCCAAGAGATTGTACTCGAATGTGATTTGCGGGTTAATGCTGTAGTTCTCTGTATAATACTCGGCCAAAGTACCCTCGGCAATAGGGTTCTTCCTTATAAGTTGACCATCCTTGTAGAAAGCATCGTAGACAGTTTTAGAAGCATCCTTCAGAATATCATAGTAATCTTCGGTGTTGTTGCCGTGGATATCCTGCTTATATACACTCATGTGAGGCATCATAAGCTGGGCATTACCCAAAAGACCCGATGTATTGTGTCTTTGCTTGCTATATGTGAACGAGAAGTCGGCAATAACCTTTATACGCTCCGATACATAGTAGTCAAGAGCAAGACGCGATGTGAAACGGTCAAGATTCTGACCTATCACCTGGCCGGTCTCACTTGAATAACCACCGGATATACGGAATGCAGCCTTTTCACCACCACCGCTGATGTTAAGGTTATAGTCATTTACATAACCATGCTTTGAAACCTCTTCAACCCAATCGGTGTTGTTGTTGTAGTTCTGGTATTCTGTAAAGCTGTCATCGTAGTTGAACTCGGGAAGGCTTTCACCTCTTTGGTCCTTATTGAAAAGAGCCTGCTTGATAAGCATTGTATAATCGTCACCGTTAAGCAGGTTGATACCGCTTGGAGTCCACTTGTCCTTGAACTTATATGTGAAGTTCACGCGAGTGGGACCACGCTTACCGCGCTTTGTCTTGATTTTGATTACACCGTTGGCACCTCTTGAACCCCAAACAGCACACGAAGCGGCATCTTTCAACACCTCAATCTCGGCAATATCCTCGGGGTTAATCATCAAAAGCTCCGCAAAGCTCTCGTTGGTTGCATCCTCAAAGTTGAATGTACCCTCATCTACCTCGAAGATGTTGTCATCGACAACGATAAGCGGTGTTGCATCACCCTCAAGCATTGAGTTACCACGCAGACGCATCTGTGTTCCTGAACCTACGTCACCCGAATTGAATACGACGTCAAGACCGGCAATCTGTCCCTGCAACGCCTGGTCGACAGAGGTAAAAGAAAGACCGTCCATGTCGTCCATGCTAATCTTCTGGGTAGCATGTGTCATCTCTCTTTCAAGAATGTCCAAGCCGCCCGAACGGGTTACCTGCTTGGCTACAACCACAACATCTTCGAGCACGTTGTCCTCGACCATCTTGATATTGAAGACAGTGCGGCTGCCGATTTCAAGACGCTGTGTCTTGTAACCGATGTACGAAATCTCAAGAATGTTGCTTGTGTTCTTCACAACCATAGAGAAGTTACCCTCAAAGTCGGTTGCACAAGCCTCAATGATACGATTGCTCTTGTCGCGCTCGGTAATGTTCACCATAATCAGCGGACCTTCGGCATCACTGGTTATCGTACCTGAAATTCTCGCGCTCTTTTGTGCAAATACAGCACTGCTAAAGGTGCAGAAGAGCACGAGTAATAATAAATGCTTTATTTTTATCATGGCTATTATGTTTATTCTTTACACATTAATTGGTAGCCGCTGTGTCTTTACCCGGCACAGGCACAAGTTCAATCTCCTCGCCGGAGTTATTGACGCGGATTCTGCACTCCTGTCCTTCGGCATTCTGTTTTGTAGCATACTTGTAGCTATAGGTCTTGTCTTTGCTGTTGTATGTTTCAACAAGCAAAAGACCCTCTGCGCTGATGAGAACGGGAGCCTCGTCAACCATCACAAGTTCCTCGCGTGTGAAGTCCTTGTCCCAGTTTGCAGCCTCCTGTGTAAGTTCCTTCATCAAGTATGCAGCATCCACTCTAACCAAACTGTCTTTCGGATTCTTGCCGCTGGTCTTGCCAACAATTATATCAAGAGCACCACGACGTGCTACAAGATAGCAATTATCGCCACCGAAGCCGGGAGCATTACCGCCGGCACCGCCCTGGACTGCAAGAGTATCTACAAGATGGCCGTTAGTTGCGAAACGGCGGAACTTGCCATCGTAGCCATACAGGCCGCTATTGAGCAACGGACGGTCGATTGGCTGGATTACTGAATAAGAAGATGTTTCAATATTGGAGTTGGTGCTTACAATATCGCGGCACATTACGTTCCATGTGATATTCTCCTCACCCGGAGTATTCACAACCTTTGCCCAAGTTGAGTAATCATCCTCACTTGCAAACTCATCCTTTATTATTATGGTAGAGTTATCGTTTTCAGACTCACTTCTTACAACAGTCTCGAAGAAACGGCCTGTTCTGTCGTTAATGAGTGAAGTTGCATACGAAGCCTCATAGTATCTCTCACCCTCTCTTGGAGAAGGAATAGAGAATGGCTCGATATCGAGGTATACAGAGTTATCCTGGAAGTGATAACGTACAAACTTGTGAAGCAATCTCAACATTGATGCAGCTTTCAAAGGTTCTGTCTTTGAATAGGCCTCAATATCCTCCCACGATGGGAAGCCCTGCTCAAAGAGTGCAAGGAGAGACTCATTCGATGGAACATACACTGTATAGTGGAATGTATTAAAGAATGGAACAGCATTAATCATCGATTTGGCAGCATCGGTATAGAAGATTTGATAAACCTTCAACGAGTCACCAATTACGAAGTCGGTCTCTGTTGCGCCCGGTTTCTTCAAAGCAGAACGAACACGGGTTGGAGTAAAGCTACAGAGGTCATAGAACTCTCTATACATACCCATAGAATCGCCATGAGCGCTCATGTTTGCATATACCGACTTTGTTGGAGGTGTTGGGATACCTGAATAGTAACGTACACCGGCGCTGTCGCCCTCTGCCACTTTCTTCTCGGGAACTGTACAATAAGATATACCATTCGATACACCGCCGTCCTCGTCATGTATACTGCTTACAAGAACTGTTGTACCTGTTTCTATTTGCTCACCGCCATATATTTTAATATTATCGGCATCGCTTGCATCAACCTTGATGGTACCATAGCCCTTTGTGCTGTAATATTTCTTTCTTGCATTGAAACGGTCGCTGCCCGGAATGCTCGGGTCATCGTCGTGTACTACAACCAGATACTCAAGAAGGTCGGTCATGCGGTTCTTCATGAATGCATTGCCATTATATTCAGAACCACTGATCTCAATTTTTGTACCCTTGCTCAATGTATCGCCTTTGTGACCGCCGGCAACGTATGTTTTGGGGTCGAACTTATAACTCTCGTACCACAATTCCACCGCTGTACTGTCACTTTGCGGACGCAGGTTGTTGTAGTGGAATACATACATGTTACCTACAGACGAAGAGGTTGCATCTCTCAATGTCACCGGGTCGAAATATACAAAATAATTGTCATCGGGGATAAGGAAGCTGAACTTGGCAGTCATGGCAAGCAAGTAGTAGTCGTAACGCAACTGTTTCACCATTATACGTGCCATACGCATGTTCTCATACACAAGAGTAGGAGCCGACACAGCCTCGAACGCTGCCGGAGCGAATACATTATTCAATATATATATAACACCGTTGTTTGCAATAACGCATTCCTCTACATGATGCTCTTCCAAGCCAATGGGGTCGTTGGCATCATTTGTAACCTTTGAGAACTTGCTTGCAACCGTTGCCTGGAACGAAGGCTTCATCATATTATTGACAAAAGCAGCGATATTCACCTGCGGTACACAGTCAAGCGCCAACATCAGAGTGTTGACATCTGTAACCTCAACATCGGGTGCAAAATAATCAATCATGAAACGACCGCCTTGCGGGTCCAAGAAATACTCAAGGAGTACATCATCTTTTGGGACAAACATTGCAGCCATATCTTCTGCAGCAGAAGTATTGTCGTTTACCGTCAAAGCATTCCATCCCGGATCGTAGTTAAGCAACTCATCGGGCAACGGATTGTTCCTGCTTGCTGTGAGCAAAGAGTGAGATGTAAATTTCTTTGAGAAATATCTCAATCTGAAAATACTGTCATTATCCGACTTCACTCCACCGGTTGCATCAAGGTAATCCTTGTACTCTTTGGTCAATGCCTCGTCATACACAGGAACACAGAAACGGTCGAGCAAGTGGCTGATAATTCTTGTATCGGCACGTCTACGCAACTCTTCGGCCATGTTCGACGGTGGCAGCATCACATCATCTAGGCGATATACATAACCGTTCTTGCAGGTAACAGTCAATGTATCGTCGGAGAAATCGGTAACTTCCATTCCGCTTGTCACGATTTTGTTACCGAACACCAAGGCCTCACCCTCGCTGTAGCTCTTCGAATAGCTGTTGCCCTTCTTGAACAAGAACTGGATATCGGACACCTGTACATTGTTGGTTTTGAGATAATCATCGAGGAAATGAACCATCATAGGCACAGAACCGTCGGAGAGAAGTTTCATTGTCTCTGCCCTCTCCTTACCGCGGAGAACATCCCAATATTTGTTGTATGAAGGCCAACCCGGATGATACTCAAAATAATCACCATCGACCAAAGGCACAGAGTCCACAACCGAAACAGAAGTTTCGCGACGCAAGCGCTTACCTTCGTCGCCGCTATTGGGACCGGTACTTGCCATCATGTCGAGCAGCAAGGCATTGTCGAGCATTGAGCTGCGGAACAGCACCTTCATCTGGGCCTTTGACATTTCCGAGATGCTCTTTACGCCCCAAGGGTTGTTCTCAAAGAACCTTTCAAACGCAGCATCATCAGCCACAAAAAGAGTATTACTACCGGTGTGTGCAAGAACCGTTTTCAGCTCAAGGCTGTCAATAAGTTCCACGTAGCAGTTGTATGAATGCCCCGGAACTCCTTCCTTTAGGAAGTCATAAATACTTGCGCCCAACCACTTCGGTTCTTCGTCGTCATACTTGTAATCGTCAAGCCAATCCTGACACGACTGGAAAGAACCGCCAACAAGAAGCATGCACACCGCAAGAAGCGATGCTCTGCCAAATTTACTTAAACGGTGTTTAAACATAAGTACAAAATTATTAATTAATATTTTTTTGTTTTTTTGTCATCTTGCGCAAGGGCATAATTTACCCCTTGGTAATGTGCAAAAATAAGACTTTTAAATAAATATTCGCATAAATAGGACTTTTTTTTCGCTGCCCGGCCTTTTTTTTCACATTTGAAGCAAAAAAAACTTCAACTTTTCACCGCAAAGGCAAAAAGTTGAAGTTTTTAACATTTTAAATAAATTAACAAATGTTTGTTAAAAACCGTTCACTTTTGGCGAATATTTAACTTTTACAGAATCACCTTTTATAACCTCGGCAAACTCCTGCGGCGATATTGTCACCGGCTCTGTCATGAACTCCGGCACGTTGTATGAGCGGTCGAAGAAATCATAGAAATCACTGCTCTGCTGCGGCAGAAGGAAAGCCTTGTCGGCCGTTCCGTCGGGGTTCATGTGGGCTATGTACAGACGGCTGTAGTTCGAGTCGTCGCGACGGCTTGCAAAGAGTATCCACTTGCCACTGCTGCTCCACGCATGGTAACTCTCGGGATACTCCGAATTGGCCTTTTCAAGCGGCCAATACTCCTTTGTTTCAAGGTCCATGAGATAGAGGTCGGCATCCTTGTGCCATATATGGAAACAGCCATACTCCGCCATGGCAAACAGCACATATTTTCCGCACGGCGATATACGCGGGAAGGTGACACTCTTGCCCATTGGAGAGGCCATGAAGACAGTGTCCACAGCACCGAACTCGCCGGTTTCGGGGTTCCAGGAACGGCGGAAAAGATCATATTTCACCTCCTTGTAGCGCATAATCATTTCCGACTCCACAGTCAAGGTTGTGTCGGAGTGAGGCAGCATAGACGAGCAGTAATAAAGCGTTTTTCCATCGGGTGCCCAAGCCGGGAACACCTCAAGTTCATCGGGGTTGTTTGCAACATGGGTAACAGTCTCTTTTGCGGGGTTATAAATTATTACATCACTCGCCTTGTCCTGCACCTCTACCTTATTGGAATTTCTTGTATGGAATATCTGGCCTGTACTATTTACAGAATATGCCACAACATCGTATTTAGGATTAAACGAAGGATAGACACCGGCCGAAATAGTCGAGTCGGTCTTCATATCAATTTTCTTTACATTTCCATTGTGTACGAACACCGTTCCGCCCTTATACTGGCGTACATGGAACTGCATGTTGTCGGTCTTGTAATCCTTGTAGGCATGGCAGTTTATGCACTGTCCGTCGGGCTCGGCCGATGCAAGCATGTTGTTATATATCACATCCTCCTCGTAGCTCGACAACTCACGCTGGCAAATGCTCAATTTCTCATACGCCACGTACGATGGAGGAATAAGACGATACGATATATATGGGTCAATCTCATCGGCCGACACAAAGAAACTGAAAGGAGCATAGGCCTTCCACCCTCCGGCAGTTTTCACAAAAACCTCAAAATCCACTGTTCCGCCCTTGGCTTTCCCAAGCATAGCAGCCCACTCGTCGGCCGGCACTGCCACCTCCTTACCGCCGACAACCATACTGTTGCCGGAACAGGTTATACGGGTAACATAATCACTGCCCTCCTCATCTATTCTGAAGGTCAGCGGCGCAATATTGCACGGTATTGTAACACCGGCATATTGGGGATATATCTGCGGTTCGCTCTCCACCTTGGCATACTCCCCGGGAACGGAAGGCGAACATGCTGCCAACAACACGACAGCCAAAGCAAAAAGGTATACTGAAATATTTTTCATAGCTATCAATTGGTTTTTATTTTGCGTACAAAGAAATAGAAATAGAAATAAGTGTCACCGAAATCATCTTTGAAGAACGGCTCCATTTCTGCCTCTGTCTTTCCCTTGTGGGCTGTTGTTCTTCTTATGAATGCATCGAACTTATGTTTTGTACCCATTGATATGTATTTGTCAATGAAGCCCGAGCCCACCTGCACCGTCTGCCCTTTGTCGAGGTTCAGGAACAGCAGCAAAGCCTCTTGATAGTGCCTTGGCAACACTTTGGGGTTACATTTCTTCAGATACTGGTCAAATATATACCAGAAATGCTTCACATCCTTTCTTATCATGGATGTTATCAGTGCCGCCTCCACGCTCAACGGCGAAGACTCGGGTGTGAGGTTCATCAAGTTCTTCGTAAGGAACACCTCGACAAACGATTCATCTACGGCAAGCTCGTCGGGGTACTCCTTCATCTGCAACGGCATCAAGAACTCCGGCTCTTTCTCTATGAGTTCCGGGTTTTCGATAAAGCGTTCAAGTTCACAGGCCCAATCGTTGTAGAAAAGAGTGCTTTTGAGAATAGTCACATACCTCGAAGCCAGTTTGTAGTCACCCTGCAACAGCATACAGCGCGCAGCATGTTTAAGGTACTCCACTCGCCAGCCATACTCAACAGCATCCTCCACACACCAACGGTAGCAGAAATTGAACTTGCCATATTGGAAGTACATCATTTTACCACCGGTCTGCGTGAGATGCACACCCATAGGTGCAAGTATTTCAGAACTTCCGTCGGGATATGCAAACATCTCCTGCCCGGCGCGCCCCAGTTTCATGAGAGCAAGATTCTTGTTCATCACTATCTGCCTTGTTGGTTTTTCAGTATCCTTCGCATAAGCGGCTACCGACTCCCAATCCTGCTGCCACATGGCAAGGTTCTGTTTATTCTCGATACGGAAATTGCCATCGCTGTACCAGAACAGCCACATGAACACAAGCGCCGGAACAGCCAGAAGCGCAGATGTTACCGCCGCACACCTGCCGCCGCATTTCGCAAGCCGCTCCTTCTTGAATGTAAATAGCAAGCAAATGAAAAGATAGGAGAGGAGCAGCACCACGAAAGGCACCCAATATGTATATATGCTATGCCAGTACGATGGCGTTTCGTGCTCCGCATTCTTCAAAAACTCCGGCACCCACTGATAGGCCGGAACACCCACTGTGTACATATACTCCGTAGCTATTGCCGCATACATATTGTAATATACATGAGGCACAGCGTATGCAAGCACCACGGCCAAAAGCAACGACACAGCCGCCCAAGGCAGGCCCCTCTTCTCGCGCAGAGCCTCTGCAACAGCAAAAACGCCCATAAGCACGCCCGACACCAGAGCATACAGGCCGAAGAGCGGATATCCCACAAACAGCCATGCAACCACAACAAGCAGCCTTAACATATTGCCCACACTCTTGAAAAGCCACATAGCCAGCAACGACACAATCGTACCTATAACCGCCACATACCAATAGCCCGGCAATTTAAGATAGAATATCCAATAGCCAAGCTCAGTATTTGTAGCAATCAAAGCCACAACCGGCAACAGCGCTACCAAAGAGAGCCTCTCGGGAATGTCGAACACACGCTTTGTCAGCTTATACACCACCGCCAAAGAGAGCACATACAACGCCGCACCCACCACAGGCCTGTAGAAGAACTGCACCATGAAGGCCCCAAGATAAGAGAGGAAACCGGCCGGCACAGACACCATTCCGTCAAAGAAGATATCGTTATACAGGAACAACGACATCTCGTTCACACGGAACAGGAAAGGCCGCTCGAAGAGAGCAAACAGAGCCCACACGGCAACAAAGAAGAGCACCACTGCCGACTTGCCGCCTAAAAAAGATTTTTTTCGGGGAAGTGCTGCCACAGCAGACTCTTTAACCCCACTATTCATTTTCTTCATAAAAATAGATTACTCATACAAAAAGTCCGTTCCTTGCCCTGTCGAGCAGATAATGGTCGAGCAGAACAAGAGCAGTCATAGCCTCGACGACCGGCACAGCGCGCGGCACCACACAAGGGTCGTGACGTCCCCTGGCAAGCAACACAGTATCTTCGCCCTCGCGCGTTACCGTGGCCTGCTCCTTCAACAGAGTAGCCACAGGCTTGAACGCCACCCTGAAGTATATATCGTTACCGTTTGAAATGCCGCCCTGCACTCCACCGCTGTTGTTTGTACGTGTAGCAACCTCCCCACCGTTGTTGTAGAAGAGGTCGTTAAGTTGCGAACCACGCGCACGGGCCGAGTCGAAACCACTCCCGTAGTCGAAGCCCTTGACAGCATTTATCGACAGCATGGCAGCCGCCAACGACGAGGTCAGTTTCCCGTACAGAGGCTCTCCAAGCCCCACAGGCACCCCCTTTGCGACGCAGGTAACAACACCGCCCACCGTATCGCCGTTGCGCTTTACATCGAGAATAAGCTGCTCCATTTCGGCAGCCTTGGCCGCATCGGGGCAACGCACCACATTCTCCTCGGCACGAGGAATATCATACTGCGTATAATCCTTTTCGAGCACAATCTCCCCCACCTGCGAAGTAAAGGCCTGCACCGTCATTCCCAGCCGACGAAGAGCCAGTTTCGCAAGCGCACCTGCGCACACACGCACCGCCGTTTCGCGCGCCGACGAGCGCCCGCCGCCACGGTGGTCGCGGACACCATACTTGCGGTCGTAGACATAATCGGCATGCGAAGGCCTGAAGGCCTCGCGCAAATTATCGTAGTCGCCGCTCTTGCTATTGCTGTTGACTATAACAAACGCTATAGGAGTACCGGTGGAGCGCCCTTCGAAAACACCCGAAAGGAACTGCACCTCATCCTGCTCGTTGCGTGCTGTCGTAACCGCACTCTGCCCCGGACGGCGACGACGCATTTCGCTACGCACAAAATCGTAGTCAATGGCCACACCGGCAGGAAAGCCATCGAGCACACCGCCTATAGCCACACCATGCGACTCCCCGAAGGTCGTCAAACGCAGAAGCTCTCCAAAGCTGTTCATACCTTCTATAATTTCAGTTTCTCAACAGCCGTCACCGCAGTTGCAGTCACCACAGCTTCCGCCCTTGCAACCACCACAGCCGCCACTGCACGAAGCCTTGAGCGAGTCGTAGAACTTCTTGAGCTCGGCCTCTGTTGCCGGGCGCGACTCAACCACGCTACCCATGAACTGCAGGTCGCAACCGGCCAAAGGATGATTGAAATCCATCACCACCTTCAGCGGAGTAACCTCCTTCACAGTACCCAGTATCGGTGAGCCGTCGGCGCGCATCATCTCCACCACATTGCCGGCATAGATGTGCGCCGAGTCGAACTTGCCGTCGATGGTGAACACCTCGCGGTCAAAATCCTGTACATGATCGGGGTCATACTCCCCGTAAGCATCGGCAAAAGGAATGGTAAAATCAAATTTATCACCCTTTTTGAGTTCCTTGAGGTTATCCTCAAATGCATCAAGTGTATACCCCACACCGGTGAGGAAGGCAAATGGCTGTTCACGGGTTGTCTTTTCAACCTCTTCACACTCGCCATCACGATGAGAAACCAGCGTATATGCTACGCGCATGTATTTATTTGTTGTTTCCATAACTGTTTTATTTATATTGTGTCAATAATTCGGGAGTAAAATTCTTTATAAATGTGGAGTGCGCCGCAACAACCGCCTCGGCTTCGGCCACAAACTTCGCTGCCGAAGAGGCAAAAAGCTCCTCGTCACGCGCTGCATCGGCAAGCAGCAGGGCAGCCATAATGCAGTAAGCCGCCATTTCATAGAGACGACGCGATAGAAAATCGAGCACCTCCTGGTTACCGAAGCCCTGAACAGCACCTACAGCCTCATTGTAAGTTGCCGCCATAGCCTCGACCCTTGCACGCAACGGTGCAAGAGCCTCGGGCATCGCTGTTGCAAGATACTCTTCAAGCAGTTGCGAGTAGAAGCCGCTTGTAGCATAGCGTATTGCCGCCACCACCTGCAGTTGTGTAGTACCTTCGTATATTGATGTTATTCGTGCATCGCGGTAGAGGCGCTCACACACGTAATCCCTCATGTAGCCCGAGCCGCCATGCACCTGCACAGCATCGTATGCATTCATATTGGCAAACTCGCTGCCCATACCTTTTATAATAGGAGTCAAAGCATCGGCCCTCTTCGAGAACTCCTTCGACTCGGCGCGCTCCTCGGGAGATAGCGGACGCATGCGCGCTGCATCAGCAAACTGGTAGCTCATATCCACATTGCGCGCAGTCTCGTAGAGCAAGCTACGAGCCGCATCGAGCCTTGCCTTCATCTTGCCCAGCAGTTCATACACAGGAGGCAGCTCTACGATAGCCTTTCCGAACTGCTTGCGCGCCACAGCATACTCCTTGGCTTCGCTGTATGCAGCCTGCGATATTGCCACACTCTGGGTTGCAATGCCCAAGCGCGCTCCGTTCATCAACGACATCACATATTTTATAAGGCCCATCCTTCGGCTTCCGCAAAGCTCGGCTGGAGCGTGGTCAAATACCACCTCGCAGGTTGGCGACCCGTGGATACCCATTTTATCTTCAATGCGTCGGGTTCTCACTCTTCCGCAGCTCTTCTCGCAGATGAAAAGCGAAAGGCCTCGCCCGTCGACACTACCCTCCTCGCTGCGCGCAAGTACAAGATGTATATCGCTGTCGCCGTTGGTAATGAAGCGTTTCACGCCATCGAGATACCAACAACCGCTCTCCTCACAATATGTAGCCTTCAGGCGCACACTCTGCAGGTCGCTGCCCGCATCGGGCTCGGTGAGGTCCATAGACATTGTAGCTCCGCGGCTCACCATCGGCAAATAACGCTCGCGCTGTTCATCGTTGCCGAAGTTGTAGATGGTTGTCGCACAATCCTGCAAGCCCCATAGGTTGCCGAAACCGGCATCGGCACGGCACACAAGTTCCTGCACCATAGTAAACACTGCTACCGGAAAGTTCAAGCCACCCACATTGCGTGGCAGCGAGACACCCATGAGACCTGCCTTGCGGAAAATATCGAGATTTTCTTCGGTTGCCGGAGCATATTTCACACGGCCATCCTCAACCGTAGGGCCATTCTCTTCTATCCTCATGGCATTCGGAGCAACAACCTCGGCACACAACTCTCCGGCAAGGTGCAGAGCCTGTTCGTAGCCTGACACAGCCTCCTCAAAATCGACAGGAGCATAGTTGTACTCCCCGGCCTGGCTGTAGCCACTCTCTTTCATCTCAACGATACGCTTCATCAGAGGGTGCTTCAGGAAATGCTGTAATTCTCTGTTCTCGCTATAATAGTTCATTGTTTCTGCTGATAAAATGTTATTAATTTAGGAACAACCTCCTCTACCTTGCCGGTTATCACATAATCGGCAAGAGCATTTATAGGAGCATCGGGGTCGCTGTTTATTGATATTACAATACCGCTCTCCTGCATTCCTGTCACATGCTGCACCTGACCCGAAATTCCACAGGCAATGTACACTTTGGGGCGTACCGTGAGCCCGGTCTGCCCAATCTGGCGGTCGTGCGTAGTGTAACCGGCATCTATGGCAGCCCTTGTCGCGCCCACCTCGGCATGCAACAGACGGGCAAGCTCGAACAGCTTGTCAAAATTCTCCTTGCTGCCTACGCCGTAGCCTCCTGCCAGCACAATAGGCGCATTCTTCAGGTTGTTGGCAGCAGGCTTCACACAACGCTCCAGTACCGTCACCACAAAACATTCGTCGCCTATGTAATCCTTAACATCGTGCCACACCGTGTTGCCTCTATAATCACCCGGGCGTGTAACCTTCAAAGGCATTACCCCCTCGCGCACCGTAGCCATCTGCGGACGGTTGTAGGGGTTCACTATGGTAGCCACAATATTACCACCAAACGCCGGACGCATCTGGTATAGCAGGTTTTCGACCACCGTACCGCTCTTTTTATCCTCGTATGGGCCAATCTCAAGCGAAGTACAATCGGCAGTGAGACCACACTGCAGCTCAGCTGTTATGCGTGGCGCAAGGTCGCGCCCCACCACAGTTGCACCCAACAGGAATATCTGATAGCCCTTTTCCTTCACAAGCCTGCACAGCGCAGTTGCAAAGGGGAGTGTTGTATAATTACCCAGACGACTGTCGCAGAATAGATGCAGATTATCGACACCATATTCATAAACCTGCCGTTCCACAGCACTCAAGTCACTTCCGAGCGCCACAGCATCGAGCTGCACACCCAACTTATCGGCAAGACGCCTTCCCTCGCTCAAGAGCTCAAGACTCACGCCGGCAACATCGCCACCGCACAATTCACAAAAAACCAATATATTGTCCATAAGCCCTATCCAATTGTGTGATTATCCAAAAGCTCACCCACAAGCGCCTTTATATCCTCGTCGGCAGCCGTGTAACGCTTGCTCTCCTTTGCCTTGAACACAATATTGTCGACCTTCTTCACCTTGGTAGGCGAACCGGCAAGGCCGCAACGCGCAGCATCGCCACCGACAAAATCCAAGTTCCACTCTTTCAGGTTCAGCGCCTCGTCCTTTTCGGCAAACGCCGCAAAACGGTACTCGGGAGAGGCCTGCTCCTGCGGTGTAGCAGCACGATGGAAGCGCAACATCCTGTATACGTTTCGCGGACGACACGCCTGCGCCTCACAGCCCACGGTAACAAGCAACGGCATAGGAGCCTCCACCGTTTCGGTACCGTTGTCCACCACCCTCTCGGCCACAAGTTTTCTATTTTCAAGAGAGAGAACCCTTTTCACACAAGTCACCTGCGGAAGCCCCAGCATGTGAGCAACCTGCGGCCCCACCTGGGCAGTATCGCCATCGATAGCCTGACGGCCGCAAAGGATTATATCATATTCACCCAACTTGCGCACCGCCATCGACAGAGCGTATGAGGTAGCCAGAGTATCGGCACCCGCAAAGGCGCGGTCACACAACAGCACACCCTCGTCGGCCCCACGGTAGAGAGCCTCACGCAGAATATCGGCCGCTCGTTGCGGGCCCATGGTTACCACAGTAACCTTGCTGCCCGGATTATTTTCTTTAAGCAGAATAGCCTGTTCAAGAGCAAGAAGGTCCTCGGGGTTGAAGATAGCCGGCAGAGCCGAACGGTTTATAGTACCGTCGTCATTCATAGCCTTGCCACCCACACAACGTGTATCGGGAACCTGCTTTGCAAGTACAATAATTTTCAAACCCATAAATTCATTTTTTAGCCCAATGCGACCGTTGCGCAGCAGTACTGTTTTAACCACCGACCAACGAAAGCCCCCACAAACACACGAGAGTACAGCGCAATTTACGGCAATATATGTCGCAAAGATATAAACAAACGAGCGAGAAATATGAAGTTTACTTCATTTTTTTCAAAGCGACGACGAAAAAGCGTCGTTTGCGACGACTGAACCTTTAGGTTTACAAAGGAGTGCGGCTCGCCGCCCCAAAGAATATCTTCGAGGTTTACCTCAAAGATATAAATTATTCCCCCACAAGCCAACAACCCGAAGCAAAAAACAACCAACCAACCGCCACAGAAAAAGAAAAACAGGAAAAGAAACACAAAACAGAGTTCAAAGACAGCCCCCGGCACAATTTTTTTTTAACAATCAAAAAGCATCTTTTTTCACACTCGGTGCAGTAGCACAACCGCCTCACACATACCCCACACGCCGTTTTTTTGGGCTTTTTAGCTCTCTTGTTAAGAGATATAGCTTTTTGAGAGCTGAAAACTGAAAGTTTCGACAATACCGACAGCGGTTAGTCGCGAGAAGCACAGCCGCAGGTTGTGCCTTGCGGGGCGCGAAAAGGCGGCGTTGTCAAAACGGAAAACTGAGAGCTGAGAGCCGAAAACTGAAAGTTTCGACAGCACTTGCAACAATAGGTCACGCGAAGCACCGCATTAGTGGTGCCGCGTGGGTTGCGATAGACAAGGGGTGTCAAAGAATCTCAAACAACAACTGAAAAAGGATTTACATATTAACTTTA
The DNA here is from genome assembly GCA_030535995.1 of Bacteroidales bacterium. GTDB lineage: Bacteria > Bacteroidota > Bacteroidia > Bacteroidales > Bacteroidaceae > HGM04593. The sequence goes on along the minus strand of JAUNQV010000002.1, from coordinate 2,307 downwards.
ACTTAATAATTAATTAAAATGAAAAAATTTACTTTATTTTTTGCATCATTGTTCTTGACAATCGGTGCAATGGCACAGATCACAACATTAAGTGATTTGAGCAATGACAAGGTGTATACCTTCAAGTCCGGAAGGTCAAGTGATAGTCAGGCACACTATCTGCTATATCACACAGACGCTCCCGATAACCTGTCTTCAACCTATGGTAGTGGACACTCAATGGATTATTCTGACGAAACAACAAACTTTCAGTTTGCCATCTACAATTTTGATGGGAAATACTATATGTTTAACATAGCGGCCCAGAAGTTTGTTGGTAACAATGACTACAATAACGGTGCTATTCCACTCGTGGAAATGCCTACAAACGACATCGAGTTTCGCGCATCAAGTAATTCAACATACAATTTTGTTCTCTCTACCAATAGAACAGGTGCTCTTAATTGTGCCGCGACAGCAGGTTGTCATGGAGTTGTAAACTGGTCGGGAGGATACAACAATTTGACTGATGGTGGTAATATATACCTTATAAGCGAGGTTGGTGATTTGAATGCAGAACTGAAAACCATTATTGAAGAAAGACTGAATGTTGGCGTTGTGCTTAATAAGGCTCAAACCATTATTGAAAGCGCAAGCGACACAAGAGTAGGTGCATACACACTATCATCTGTGGCTAACTTGCAGTCGGCATTGACAGCTTACAACACTGATAACACTGTTGCAAATCTTGAGGCTGTAAAAACCGCTATCAAAGATCTTGAATCAAACGGCGAAAAGGTAACTTTGTCAGCTGGCGAGAAGTTTACTGTAAAATGTGTTGAAGACAGCCGTGGTTACATGGTTTACTCTACCGTTGAGGGCAAGGGTAGCGAGACACAAGCATATCTTGCCGGTACAAGCAATACAAATGCCCATGCTTCGATAGATGCAGAAGGTGTTTATAAAGAGTGGGCCGTGCTTGTATACGATGGCAAGAATTATATATACAATGTTCAGAATAAGAAGTTTATCAATTCTGAGGGTGTAGTAAAATTCACTGAAACACCTTATGCATTTAGACTTATTTCTATCGAGAACAATCTATGGGAGATGCAATTTGAGGATAATAACAGATACCTTTCATTCTCTCCTGGTTGGGGCGCAGACTGTGTACGCACAGAACCGGGCATTGACAATGGTTGCAAATTCTACATTGACAAAACCGGTGAGAGTGTTTCAGTGGATGTTTTGGCCACTGTTGAGGCAACATTTGTTAACGCTTGGAAAGACGCCGAATTGTCAACTCTTGATTATGTAGGCGGCTATCCATCATCACTTGCGGATGCTATCAACGCAGTTAAGACAATGAACGGAGCTACTGAATTTGACAACGCAAATGCGGCATCAAGAGTACAGTTCGCTCCCGGATACTATTTCGTAAAACAAGTAAAAAATGGCAAGTACGCTTCATATAACGCTAATGGCAAATTTGCAACAGAAGAGGTCGAGAATTTGAGCATTAAGCACGTTCTCCAGTTCGTTCAAGATGGCGAGAATCTCAAACTCCAGGTTCCCAATTTAGGCAAAAATGTTCAGTTGGAGAATGCCGCCCAAAATGGTAGTGCAGCTTCATCTATTGTTGATGGCGGTTCAAACTTCACTATTGTTATCAACAACTCTGCAAATGTAATTATCAAAGGCGATGGTCAGCCAATGCGCACAGAGGGTTCTGGTGCAGTAAACTACTGGAGTGGTGAGGTAGATGCAACTTGGAATATTATTCCTGCTACCGAGGTTGAAATATCAATCAACGACTTCGCATCAATCTACTTGCCATTCGCTGTTAGAGTAGAAGGCGCAACAGCATACGCAGTAGAGGAGACAACCGAAACAAGTGCAATTTTCGCAGAGAAAGCCGATATCCCCGCAAACCAGGGTGCAATTCTCGAGGGTAACGGTACTGCAACTCTCACCATCATTGATGAGGCTACTGCAGACTGGACAAAGAACATGCTTAAGGGTTCAACAGTAGACGCATACCTCGCAGGCCCTGCTTATGTTCTTTCAAAACCAGCTGATTCAGAGATTGGTTTCTACATGGCTAAATTGAACAAAGATGGCGAAGGTAATGATGGCGAAACACACTTCAAGAACAACGCCAACAAGGCATACTTGGTTGTTGACGGCGCAGAGGGCGCTGCTTACTACAGCTTCCGCTTCCCCGGCACAACAGGCATTGAGGAGATAACAGATAACAGAGAACAGAGTACAGTTATCTACGACCTTACCGGTCGTCGTGTAGAGGCTATCACCGCTCCCGGTATCTAC
>JAUNQV010000024.1 GCA_030535995.1 Bacteroidales bacterium | reverse complement strand
TTTTCTTTCTTCTTGCTCTTGAAGCAACGTGATTTACTGATCTTGGCATAGTTTTTAATTCTTTTGAATGTTAGCGTCGCACAATGGCGAACTTTTATGCTAAATACACTCGGTTAATAATACAATACTTAACGCAATGACAACAATTCCTTAACACTCTTAACATTTGCAGCATCGAGAGTTGTGAAGTGTACAAGGTTTCTCTTCTGCTTCTTTGTCTTCTTTGTCAAGATGTGACTGTGATAAGCATGCTTTCTCTTGATTTTACCTGTTCCGGTAAGAGCGAATCTTTTTTTGGCACCGGAGTTAGTCTTAACTTTTGGCATTTTTTTTAAAAAATTATTAGTTAACAATTAACGGTAGCGTACTATCCAACACTACCCGCTTTTTTAATCTTCTTTTGCAGGCTCTGCAGGTGCAGGCTTTGCCGGTTTCTCCTTCTTCGCAGGAGCGGCTTTCTTTGCCGACATCATAATTGTCATGCGTTTTCCCTCAAGAACCGGCATAGAGTCAACCTTGCCATACTCTTCGAGGTCTTTTGCAAAACGCAGAAGCAGTATCTCGCCCTGTTCCTTGAAAAGGATTGAACGGCCTTTGAAAAACACATAGGCCTTGACCTTATCGCCATCTTTCAAGAAACTTATCGCATGTTTGAGCTTGAAGTTATAATCATGCTCATCGGTCTGCGGGCCGAAACGTATCTCCTTGACATCAATCTTGACCTGCTTTGCCTTTTGCTCCTTCTGGCGTTTCTTCATTTGATAAAGGAACTTCGAATACTCTATCAGACGACATACCGGAGGATTGGCCGATGGTGAAATTTCCACAAGGTCAAGTTCTTTTTCTTCGGCAAGAGCGAGTGCCTTATGCAATGGCATAACAACCGACTCTATCTCATCACCTACAATACGTACCTCGTTGGCACGGATTTGTTCGTTTACACGATACTGATTCTTCAGATTGTCGTTCTTCATTAATTAAATTTAGTTCCTTTTACCATAATAGCCCGCCTCGGGGCATAAAAACTCAAAATCGGACGCAAATTTATCACTTATTTGTCACATAACGAAGAGGTTTCACCTTTTTTTTTGCCGAAAAACGAAAAAAGTTGTTTTTCAAAAAAAGGGCCCGTTGCAACACCATGGCAACGGGCCCTTTTAAAAACAGGTTATAACACCTTATTAATTTAGTGAATTATTCGGCCGGTGCAACCACCTTGCGTATCTCTTTTGTACGTATCTCCTCGCAAATAGCCTGTACAAATTCTGCAATAGGCTTCACGCCCTCATCGCCCGCGAAGCGGCTACGCACTGCTACCGTACGGTTTTCCTCCTCCTGCTGACCAAGAACCAGCATATAAGGAACACGGTTGTTACGGGCGTCGCGTATCTTATAGCCGATTTTCTCCGAACGGTTATCTACATGCACAAGAACACCGTTCTTCTTGAGCTCGGCCGCAACCTCATAGGCATAATCGCCATATTTTTCCGAAATAGGGAGTACACGCACCTGCTCCGGTGCCAGCCATGTCGGGAATTTACCCTCATACTTTTCGATGAGCCATGCGAGAGTACGCTCGTAGCATCCCATGCTTGTACGGTGTATAATATAAGGGCGTACCTTCTCTCCATTCTGGTCAACATAGTACATATCGAACTGTGCCGCCAGAAGAGCATCCCACTGCACAGTAATCATGGTGTCTTCCTTGCCATACACATTCTTGGCATTGATATCCACCTTCGGGCCATAAAACGCAGCACCGCCTACCTCCTCAACAAAAGGAATATCAAGCTCTACAAGCATCTCACGTATATGTTGCTGGGTCTCTTCCCACACTTCGGCCTCACCGATATACTTCTTGCGGTTTTCAGGATCCCACTTCGCAAGAACGTATGTGACATCATTCTGCAAACCAAGAGTTTCCATTACATGCTTTGCAAGAGCAAGACACTTCTTGAACTCCTCCACCATCTGGTCGGGACGAACAATGAGGTGACCTTCGCTGATTGTAAACTGGCGCACACGTGTGAGACCGTGCATTTCACCGGAATCCTCATTACGGAACAGAGTAGATGTTTCGCTATAACGCAATGGAAGGTCGCGGTATGAATGGTGTGTCGCCTTGTATACATAGTACTGGAACGGGCAGGTCATCGGGCGAAGCGCAAAAACCTCTTTATCCTTCTCCTCATCGCCAAGTACAAACATTCCCTCTTTATAGTGATCCCAGTGACCTGAAATCTTATAAAGGTCGCTCTTTGCCATAAGAGGAGTCTTTGTACGTATGTAACCCCACTCATTATCTTCGAGGTCCTCTATCCAGCGCTGCAAAGTCTGGACAATCTTTGCCCCCTTCGGCATGAGCAAAGGCAATCCCTGACCGATGACATCAACAGTAGTGAAAAGCTCCATTTCACGACCTATTTTGTTGTGGTCAATATTCTTTATATGCTCCAAATGTGCCAGATATGCCTCACAATCCTCCTTTGTAAAGAACGCAGTTCCATATATACGGGAGAGCGAAGCATTGTTCTTGTCGCCACGCCAATATGTTGTCGATGAAGACAAAAGTTTAAAACCTTTTATCAGTTTTGTATTCAGGAGATGAGGCCCCATGCAAAGGTCAACAAAATCATCCTGCGAATAAAGGGTAATGCGGTCGTCGCCGGGAATGGCATCGATAAGTTCGAGTTTATATGGCTCGTTTTTCTCTCTCATGAGAGCAATTGCCTCCTCACGTGTTACAACCCTACGTTCTATGCGGGGGTTCTGCTTAATAATCTTCTTCATCTCCTTTTCGATAGCATCAAGATTTTCCTTTGTAAAAGGAGTGCACTCGAAATCGTAGAAGAAGCCTGTTTCTGTTGCAGGGCCGATGGTAACTTTTGCTTCGGGGAAAAGACGCTTTACGGCCTGTGCCATCACGTGTGTTGCAGTGTGGCGCAATACATGGAGAGCCTCTTTGGTTTCAACACCAAGAAGTTCCACAGCCTCACCATCTTCAGGAACATCACGCAGGTCTATCACCTCGTCGCCTTTCTTTACTGCCACATAACTGTTGAGCAGTTTCGGGTCTACCGACGAGATAAGTTCTATATAAGACTTACCCTCTGCGGCAAACTCACGGACTTCACCATTAAAAGAGATTTTAATCATATCTTAAATTTTAAGTTATCCTGATTATAATAAATTAAATGAATACACGATATGTATACTTGTAACAATTTGCAAATATACAAACAAACGAGCAAGAAATATGAAGTTTACTTCAATATTTTTTCAAGCGAGTGCGTTCAGTCACTCTTTACCTGCATACAAGAAACGCTTTATGACATTATATGCATGAAACAGACCAAGTTCACCGGCTTTGCTCAAATCGGCCACGCCACCTTCGGTATTGCCTGTATATATTTTCGCTAGACCTCGATTATAATATGCCGAAGCCAAACGGTCATCAAGCTCTATGGCTTTTGTGTAATCGACAATCGCCGATTTGAAGTCACTCAATTTCACCGACACATTGGCACGGTTGTAATACGCAGGTGCAAAATCCGGAACAAGCTCCACCACCCTGTCAAGGTCACTCTTCACAAGACGGAAATCAATGTTCGGCAGCGATGAACCTTGCACCAGAACCGTTGCCGCCTCCTCGGTGCCAGAAACCGGAGTTTCAAGCTTGCGGTAACGTACAAACGCTCGTACAAAATAGAAAAACCATGACGAGTCACTGTGTTCAACAGAATAGCCGATATCGGCCATTGCAGCTTCCAAATCCTGTACAAGGTAGTAATCTATCGCACGCAACATGTAGTTGTAACAAGTATTTTTCCCCTCGGAAATGAGTTTCGAAACTTCATCGACACTCTTGAAACGACGCTCGACCTCCACGCCGGAAAGCGGACGTTCATTATTTGTGAGAAGAAGCGGAGAAGCAGCACCTATATCTGCGTTCAATCTTTCAATAACAGCATGATAGTTTCCCGATGAGTAGAACTCTTCATCGGTCTTGTAGTATGTGAGTACAAAAAGCGGTTCCAGTTCAACAAACACATTCCGGTTCTGTACCTTGCCTCGATATTCGGTAGTATACTTGCTGCCAAAATCACTATCGGCAACCACCATCTTGTTGTAGTTGCGTATATTGTCATCGGAGCGTTTGCGGGTCTTGTCATTCTCGGCAGAATATTCTTCAGCTACAGACTCCGCACCATTGTTGTATATATCGAGCTGACGCTTGAGAAGCCATTTCTCATCGGCATCGGCACCTCGCCGGTCACCAACTTTGTGACGCGCCGTTGCACGGCACTGATAGGCATATTCAAAGTTCGGATAGGCATCAAGGACTATTGTATAATCATCTATGGCACCCTTATAGTCACCTGTATTGCTACGCAGAAGAGCACGGTTAAAACGTGCCGGCGTGTTATCGGGGTCAATCTCAAGAACCTTGTCAAAATCCTCTATTGCAAGATTGTCGTCACCTACAATCATGCGCAACAAACCGCGGTTATAATGCGCAAGAAAACTCCCCGGCTCAACATACAGCGCCATATTGTAATCTTCCATTGCGCCGCGCAAATTATTGCGATGATAGCGCACCAATGCACGGTTTATATAGCTTCCACTGCTTGCCGGCAGCAGGTCAATAGCCTTGTCAAGGTCTTTCTCGGCCGCCTCGTAGTTCTCCATTTCACAATAGACCATTGCACGGTTATTATATACATCGGCCGAGAACTTATCATGCTCGACAGCCAGCCCGGCCATTTCAAGAGCAAGCATTGTATCCTTTTCATGCATCGCCACACGAGTACGCAACATATATGCCCCACTGTTACGTGGTGAGAACTCAAGCAGCGAATCTATTACCTGCGATGCCTTTTTCCAATCACCCGATTGAATGGACAAAATGCCGAGATTATGCCACAAGCCACTATTCTGCGGGTCATATTTTATTGCAGCCCTGAAATCGCACTCTGCACCTGCAAGACTGTCGAGATGCGCACGGCACATTCCGCGCAACTGATAGTATTGCGATACATAAGGGTTCTTTTCTATTGCAGATGTAAAATCTTCCTCTGCACCGATATAATCATCGAGATAATATTTTGCAAGACCGCGAAAGAAGTATGGTTCATGCAAGAACGGCTTGGCATCAATTACCTTATTGAAATATTGGATCGAGAGCACATAATCCTCGAAATAGAGCGCATTGCGCCCTATTTCCATTACCCTTACAGTGTTCAGCTGCGCATGAGAAAGAAGAGCCGACAACACCAAGGCAAGAAGGAGTATTGCCCTGCGGGAAATCATCGCAACACCCTCTTTACTTTATAAGTACACTGCACGTTACCCTTGGCAAGATTAGACAAGCGTGTCTTGTTCATCTGCCTGCGTAGAGGCGAAAGACGGTCGGAGAAGACCTTTCCCTCAAGATGGTCGAATTCGTGTTGCATCACACGCGCCAGGTAACCCTCGACCCACTCATCGTGCTCTACAAAATTCTCATCGAGGTATTGCACACGTATGCGCGAAGGGCGTGTAACCTTCTCATGAATACCGGGAAGGCTCAAACAACCCTCTTCCATAGCCTCTTTCTCTTCTGATGTCTCAACAATGTGAGCATTGATGTAAACCCTGCGGAAATCCTTGAACTCGGGAAAATCCTCGGAAAGTACATCAAGGTCTATAACAACAAGACGTATTGCCAACCCTATTTGAGGAGCAGCCAAGCCAATACCTTCGGCCTGATGCATTGTTTCAAACATGTTCTCCACCAGAGTATTCAGCTCGGGGTATTCAGGAGTTATATCCTCTGCAACCTTTTTAAGAACCGGTTGCCCATAAAGATAAATCGGTAGTATCATTGCGTATATTTTATTTTGTTACATTCTCATTCTCCGGCTCTCCATGAACGACTGAAGTATTATCGTTGCGCTGACCTCGTCCACCAGTTCCTTGTTACGGCGCGCCATCTTGCCTATTCCCGACTCCAGTATAGCTTTCTGCGCCAGCACCGATGTAAAACGCTCATCGTGGAACTCTACCGGAATGTCGGGCAACAATTTACGCAGACGGTTTACAAACGGAGTTATGCGCTTCATGTTCTCCGACGGCTCATAATTCATCTGTTTAGGCAGCCCCACAACAATACGCTCAACAGGCTCTCTCTTCACATAATTGAGCAGAAAGCCTTCCAGTTCAACGGTTGCAACAGTTGTGAGCCCGTTGGCTATTATCTGCAGTTCATCGCTTACAGCCAACCCCGTACGTTTCTTTCCATAATCTATAGCCAACAACCTTGCCATTGTGCTTATTAATAATATTATAATATTACTTATATTCGTTTACGGTCACAAAGGTAGACAATTTACACGAAAGCACCCCGAAATGATAGTAAAAAAAACGAAATTATAATAAACCAGGGAATAAAAATGGAGTAAATTTGCAACACAATACAAAAACAGAGATATATGAAAAAGATAAAGAACCCCTGGATAGAGCTCACCGACAAAGGTTACAACTGCTTTGCCTGCGCACCAAGCAACCCATACGGCCTAAAGATGGAATTCTACGAAGATGGTGATGATATTGTCTCTTTATGGAACCCCGGAGATAATTACCAGGGATGGCTCAACACCCTGCACGGCGGTATACAGGCAACACTGCTCGACGAGGCCGGAGGATGGATAATTGCCCGTAAATTCCAGACATCCGGAATGACCACAAACCTGAACATAAAGTACAAGAAGCCGGTACCTACCGGAACTGACATTTCAATAGAGGTACGCGCCCGCGTCAAAGAGATCAAACGCAGTTTCGTGTTCATTGAAGCAGAAATATCCTACAATGGAGAAAAGTGCTCCACTGCCGAGATGACCTATTACTGTTTACCAAAAGATGTTGCAAAAAAAGATTTCATGTTCAATGAATGCAAACTCGAAGAAGAGGATTAAGAAACTATTTTAAACAGCCTATAAATACAGTAAATAAGGAGAAGAAATCACTTCTTCTCCTTATTTACTGTATTCTCGATAACCTTCAACATACTCATAGCCAACTTCTTTCTGTCGAAATCCTTCGCAAGCCTGTCACACCCTTTTTTACAAGCCTCGTATATCGCAGTATCTCCAAAAAGGATATTCAGCTTTTCCAAAAAGTCTTTTTTATCTTCGGGTTCATAGAACAATCCAGCATTATAATGCTCGACCAATTCACGGGCTTCACCATCTACACCGAGCAATATCGGTATGTGCATTGCAGCTGTTTCAAATATTTTCGATGGTAACACCGTCTTGAAAAGAGGGTCACGACGTAAATTAACGAGAGCCACATCCTGCAATGCAATATAATCTCCAACCTGCTCTTTGGGAACAGAATTTACAAAGAAGACATTTTCAATACCCTCTTCTTTAACCTTTTGCTGCATATGCTCCTTTTCGGCACCCTCGCCAAGTATCATCAGTTTATAATCGGGCAAATCCTTAACACAATCAATAAGAAAATCTATCTTATGAGCCATGCCTATTGTGCCGACATAACCAAGGACACGTTTACCCTCAAGGCCATATTTCTTTACAAGTTCAGGAGATTTTTCTCTTGGATAGAAAAGCGACACATCACTGCCGTTCTTTATTACATGAATTTTTTCCTCGGGTATGCCACGGCCGGATATTACCCTCTTGAATGTATCGGTAACAACCACAATATTCTTTGCCGAGCGATAGCACCACATCTCCTCCTTTGAGAAATAGCGAATTACCCAACCATCTTTCATCGCGCCCACCGATTTAATTGAATCGGGCCAGAGGTCGCGCACCTCCATAATCCAAGGCTTGCGCTTGAAAAAATGCAAAGTTCTACCCGAGAGTGCCGTAAAGAATTGTGGAGATGTAGCCACAATAACATCACACTTAATGAAAAGCGACGCAAAAAAAGATGTTATAGAAAAACTTATATAGTCGAGAATTCTTTTTGCAAAACCTTTGTTTGAGGTTATATATGTCCAGACACGTATGACCGTGATACCATCAATCACCTCTTTTGTTTTCCATGAGTTCTTGTACCCGTCATACACTTTTCCTATTGGATAATTCGGATGACAAGTGACAACGGTCACCTCATGGCCGGCCTTAACCCACTCCTTGCAATGCTCCATTGTACGTGTAGCCGGAGCATTGACTTCGGGCGGAAAATTATCGGAAAGAAAAAGTATTTTCATTACTAACAGAAAATTCTATCTAAATTACTCTTTTAACGAGTACAAATATCTTTTATTGTTTTTCACGGCATAAAATTACAAAATAAAAACAACTCACAAATATTTTTCTACAACAAAAAAAACGGACAATTCAATGCACTGTACATACATCAATGATTATCAAGACTTAACAGATTTTATTATTGTTCCCGGATAATAATGCGACAATATCGCGGAATGAGAATACCCCTTCTCACCCATAACAGCAGCACCTATCTGGCACAACCCCACACCATGCCCCCAGCCGGCTCCTTTGATTATGAAATTCACATTACCGTCACCAGCTACCCTATCAACAACAAAAGCAGAACTATAGAGATGACTTTCCGATAGCCACCGACGAATCTCAAGTTCCTTGCCAACGACTCTTGTAGCCTTGCTGCCTACTATACGCAGCTTGACAAGGCGACCCGACCCGCCCCGCTCCACCGGTTGCAAATCCTCAACAATACCAAAGTCAATGCCCGAACGGCGTGCAACCAACCGCGAAAGTTGCTCCTGTGTATATTCAACACGCCAACGATAAAAATCGTTCGTCTCCTGGTCATAACCGTTTAGGATTTGTGAGAGAACCCCCTTGTCATTTGTTGAGCAGAAAGAGTGCGGCACAGCCTCTATCCACGCACGCGCTCCCACTTCTGTCGACAATGACGGCAAAGGTTCTCCGCTATCACTATCGCGCAGAACCGCCAGATAGTTATAGTCAACATTCTCCCAACATGCCGAAAAGCGCTCTGTTACTCCTCCACAGCATTTACTGAAACGGGCATCACAAATTTCATCACCATACATCAGGACCTTGCCGCATGTTTCTCTTACAGCACGTTCCACATTGGGGTTCAAAGAGCGGGTAACACCCTGATAACGCTGGCAATGGTCATCGGCGCAAAGGTCGAAGAGAGTATGGTCCTCGCGGGCATACCAACGTATAACCTCATCATCATTCTCCCAGCCAAGGCAAGCGGTGGCATTCTTCTCTTTTCTGCAAATTTGCGCATATAGCCAACTGCGCGACACAATTGTATGGGCTTTGAGAAATTCAAGAGACGAAGTTGCCGACATTTCGCTCGAAATAACACTCACAAGATAATCCTCCACATCAATACGGTTTATGGCACGAACCATTCCACTCTCCACAATAAACCGCAGCTCACCCATGAATGTCTGCGACTCCTTGCGTTGCCAATGGAAATTCACGCCGATGACAACATCGTGCAGTGTAAAACGGCTTTCGGCCGATAGAGGAGTGATTACAATCTCATCGCACTCTACCCCATTGAAAACGAGAGTGCCATTCTCGATGAAAACGGTATTTTTTGCGCAGACTTTTCCTATACTTGAGCTAAAACCTCCGGTCAAATCGAACTTTATCTGCTCTGCAAGCAGAATTCCCACATCAACACTCGCCATAGCCGCAACACAATTTCTCAACCACCATCCTTGCCATCTCCGGTGTAATGGCAACCTCGCACAATATTGATGCTGCCTCCTGTGCAGTCAAAGCAACAAAATCACTCTCACGCGGAGTAATCACAAGCCCAGCCATGTCAAGCGTACCGGGGCTCACAAGCCTCTGTGCCTCCCCGGAGGCATTGTAACACGACGGGCGATGCTCTCTTCGCGGGAAGACAACTGTAATATACCCGCGTTCCTGCACATAGAACGATATTACATTCATTCGGGGTTCCTCTTCCCCGGCAGCAACATCCAATGCTCGCTGCATGCGGGCAAACAACGCGACCGAAGCACTCACCGTACCCGATTCAATTACAAAGAACGGCACGACATACCCTGTTGCATGGTATATACAATCACCGTCCAAAGAGATTACAGGCTCCAACTCCAGAGCCTCGTCACCTTTTACAAGACTATTTACAACAGGAATATCAACCAGCCTCACCGCCTGAAGATGAGCATGGTCGGGAGCCGATGCACCACACTTTGCACCGTTGTAGAAAAGTGCCGTCTGCGGCCATTTCTTCGAGATATTCAGCATATCGGCATACATGCCGGAAAACAACTGCGGAACATGCTCTTTCAACGGGAGAGTCAAATGGAACGGCAATATCGGGAAAGGGTTTACAAGCACATCGAAAGAGCCCATTGCATCGAGGGAAAATTGCTCTTGTGGCCGGTTACATTCACAAAGGAAACAGTTGCGTGCACCGACAGAAGAGCTATCGACCTTTGCACCGGTAGAGACCATACGGGCCGGGTTGTACTGCAAAGTTATGCCATTTCCCAAATCGCGTACCTCTATTGCACCAAGCACCGCATGCCTCTCGGCCGCGGCAGGCCATTTTTCAAGCTGCGACGCAAAGAAGGTCTCAAGTTCTTTGGGCGACGGCACCGACATAGAACGCACAAGTTCGCGCCGCGCCTCATATTCGGCCGTACGCAGTCTATCTTTGTACAGATTATTGGCATTTACCTTTTCGTGTGAAAGTGCCGCATCGGAGTTGCCGCCCCAACGGCGGCAAAGGTAAAGGACATCGTATATACGGCCTATGCGGTAGTTGCGCGATATCTGCAGCCCCACAGCATAATCCTCCCCATAACTGACATTGGGGAAGCCAACTTCCCTGATAACCGTTGTAAAGAATGCACGTGGTGCCCCCAGGCCATTTATGCGCAAAGCATTGTTACGCCCATTCTCCTCACTCCATTCACGATGGTCAATGACACCCGGCGGCAGCGTATTCAACTCAAAATCACATATTCGGTAGGTACCTACAATCATGGCGCACTGCTGGCGGTAGAACTCATCTACAATACATTGAAGGGTGTGTTCACTGCTGTAAATATCATCGCTGTCGAGTTGCACGGCAAAACGTCCGCACATTTCACTCTGCACGGCAAGGTTCCAACAGCCGCCAATACCGAGCGAATGGCTTTCGGGGATTATATGTACCACCCGTTCATCGGCAAAAGAGCCGATTATTTCACCGGTTCTGTCGGTCGAATGGTTATCGACAACCAATATATTGAATTTGAACGAAGTTTGCTGCCCAAGCACCGATTCTATAGCATCGGCAATTGTCGACTCGCGGTTCAGCACAGGAATTACGACCGAAGCCTCCACCGGAAAATCACCGGTAGAAAGGTCTATTTTCCTGTACTTGCATGGTGGCAGCCATGCTCCGACCTCTTTAAGGTGGTGAGTACATGCAAGTTCCATCTCTATCTGCACGTTGCGTTGTGCCGGATTTACATAATCGAACTGTTTCTCGCCGCTTTTGCGGTTATCGCTCTCATGCTCCGTGCATACATAGTCGCAGAAATGGTAGATTGACCCCATGCGTGACAACGAAAGACGCAACTGATAAAGGCCGGCATAATCATACTCTTCGGGCTGTTCCTTCAAGTACTCTTTCAAAGCAGCTGTTCTGAAAAGGAGCATCGGGCCGAAATCAAAATCATTGCGCAGACTGCCGGCTTGGTAATCTATTGTTGGAGCAGCAATTTTGACACCTCCAACCGACTTGTTGTAATGAGCATAAGCCAAAGAAGCCTCTTGAGGCACGCCGTTGCATAAATCCATGAATTTATCGACATCTACATCAACCTGCTCTTTTGAAATATAAAGTACATAATCGGCCTCGGCACGGGTGGCCATATCTTTAAAAAGTGCTGTTGAAGACAATGTTTCCACCTGAAGAACTGTAACCTTGGGCCGATTTAAGCCTTTAACCTCCGCAGCACTCCACAACCACACATGCTTTACAACATCCGTTTCTATCAATCGCTCTATACCCGGTGCCAACACCCCATCTTCAGGGAGAGGCATGAACATATCTATTGTGTAATTTTTCATATTCTTGCGTTTTAATCGCGAATTTAATAAAAAAGCTATGCATGCAAAGCAAAGTTTACGAACAATTTGTTTATCGGCTATATTATAAATAAATCAAAATATATAAATAATAATCGCTTTTTTTGCATTATCTTCGTACCGAAATTGGCTATATACGAACTTTTGTAAAATTAACCAACAATGGATTGCATTAAAAGAAGACTCCTTGGTATGACACTTGAGCAACTGAAAGAGGCTGCCGCTGAAGCCGGTATGCCGGCATTTTCCGCCAAACAGATTGCCGACTGGGTATACAGGAAGAGGGTGCGCTCCATTGATGAGATGTCCAACATTTCTCTCAAAAACAGGAACAGGCTGAACGAGCTTTTTGAAGTAGGATACAAAGCCCCGGCCGATGCTGCACGTTCAATCGACGGCACAGTAAAGTACCTTTATGAGGTTGAGAACGGCCATTTTGTCGAGGCCGTATTCATTCCGGACGGAGAGCGGGCGACACTATGTGTTTCATCGCAGGTAGGCTGCAAGATGAACTGCCTCTTCTGCATGACCGGCAAGCAGAAATACACAGCCAACCTCACAGCCAATGAAATTGTGAACCAGATTTTTGCATTGCCGGAGTTCGACAAGTTGACAAATATTGTCTTTATGGGAATGGGCGAGCCGTGTGATAACCTCGACAATGTTCTTGCAGCCATAGAGATTCTGACAGCACAATACAGCATTGCATGGAGCCCCCACCGTATAACAGTATCATCAGTTGGGCACCGCAAAGGACTTAAACGGTTGCTCGATGGGGGAGATTACCACATTGCAATAAGCCTGCACCACCCCGTTCCCGAAAAAAGAGCCGAAATTATGCCGGCAGAGAAGGGATACCCCATTACAGAAATTATAGACCTGTTGCGCGGATACGATTTCAGCCACCAGCGCCGCCTCACATTCGAGTATATTGTATTCAAAGGTATAAATGAAACACCTTCACACGCAAGGAAACTGATTAAGTTGCTTCAAGGGCTGGAGTGCCGTATAAACCTTATACGCTACCATGCAATACCATCGGTTCCACTTGAAGGGGTTGACAACGAAACAATGACACAGTTGAGGGATTTCCTCACAAAGAACGGCCTTTTCACAACCATAAGAGCATCGCGTGGCGAAGACATATTTGCCGCTTGCGGCATGCTCTCGACATTGAAAAACGAAAAAGAGAAACAAGAATAAAAAATATAATATTATATGAAAAAAATATTATCAATTCTACTGCTGGCGACATTATTTGCCGGCTGTGCGGAGATTTCAAACGGTTTTATGCGGAGTGCGGTGGGCAACCCCTATGAAGTTCTTGTAGTATGCGAGGAGGATTTCTGGGCAGCACCGGCAGGAAGGGCACTTGAAGCTGTTCTTGACACCGATATTCCGGGACTTCCACAATCGGAGCGTTCTTTCAAGATATCCCGTGTGAACGAACTCGGCAACCTCACAAAGCCGTTCCGTAATATAATTAACGTGGACATCAACAAAGGAATGTACACAAAGACCACATTCAAATATACCAAGGATGCATTTGCGACACCACAGATTATACTGACCATACAGTCGCCTACGAGAGAGGATTTTGAAGCATACGTAAGGGAAAATTCCCAGGTGATAGTGGACTTTCTCACAGCCACAGAAATGAACCGTGAGATTGACAACCTCAAGGCAGAACACAACACCCAGGCACTCGAAGCCGTAAAAGAGATGTTCGGTTGCGAACTGATGATTCCTGCCGAGATGAACGGAATTAAGAAGGGGGAGAATTTCCTGTGGCTCTCCGACTTCAACTCAACAAAGCCCGAGATACTCAGCTTTGCCGTGTACAGTATCCCCTACACATCGGCAGAACAGTTTTCGCTTGAGAATTACATACACACCCGCGACTCTGTAATGAAGAAGAACATGCCCGGCGGAAAGCCCGACCAATACATACAGACCGAGGCCGATTATGTTACAATTACAGAAACCGCATACAAGGAGCGTTATCTGCAGATAGCCAAAGGCCTGTGGTACATGGAGAACGACATGATGGGAGGCCCGTTTGTTTCGCATGCTGTTGTAGACGAACTGAACAACAAAATTATTGTTGTTGAGGCCTTTGTATATGCCGCCGGACAGAAGAAAGGTCGTTACATGCGCAAACTCGAGGCATCATTGTACACTTTAAAATTGCCTGCCGACAAGCTCATTGAAAACAGCATACACATTCCTCAAATAGTAGTTGAGGCCGATGAAGATGAGAACGAACAATAAACAAAAAGAAACACTATGAACGAAAGAAAGAATATACGTGTCGGAATTACACAAGGCGACATCAACGGAATCGGATACGAAATAATTTTCAAGACTTTCGACAATCCCGAAATGTTCGAGATATGTACCCCTGTAATCTACGGCTCTCCCAAGGCCGCGGCATACCACCGCAAAGCCTTGGAGATGGAGACACCATACAATGCCATAGAACATGCCGGAGAGATGCAGCATGGCAAGCTCAACATAATAAACTGCAACAGCGACGAGCTGCATATTGAGCTAGGCAGCAGCACACCCGAAGCAGGAGCGGCTGCCTATGAAGCCTTGGAAGCTGCAATAAAGGATTACAACGAAGGCAAAATAGATGTTCTTGTAACATGCCCCATTGACAAAAGCACCATACAGTGTAAAGAGTTCAACTTCCCCGGACACACCGAGTACCTTCAGGAACGCTGCGGCGGAGAGAGCAAGTCGCTCATGGTATTATGCAGCGGAGATTTGAGAGTAGCCGTTGCCACATCACACATGGCACTGCGCGATATTCCGGCAGCAATAACTCCGGAACTTCTTGAAGAGAAACTGACCCTGCTCAACGACTGTCTGAAGGTAAACTTCAACATCGACGCACCCAAAATAGCTGTTCTGTCACTGAACCCCCATGCCGGCGACAACGGCCTGCTCGGCAACGAGGAGCAGGAGGTGATAATTCCGACGATACGCAAAATGAATGATGGCGGAATATTCTGCTACGGCCCTTTCGCAGTGGACGGTTTCATGGGAAGCGGCAAATATACCTGCTTCGATGCCATACTTGCCATGTACCACGACCAAGGGCTTGCACCTCTGAAAGCTATTGCAATGAACGAAGGAGTGAACTTCACAGCCGGGCTCCCGATAATACGAACCTCACCTGCACACGGTGTGGCATTCGACATTGCAGGTAAAGGCATAGCCGACGAGAGCTCTTTCCGCCAGGCCATTTACACTGCAATAGACATATATCGCAACCGCAATATGTATGAACAGGCAAGGCGCAACCCGTTGCGCAAGCTATACTTCGAGAAACGCGACGACAGCAACCGCCTTAACCTGCAACAGGCCGACAACGAGGAGTAAAGATGAATTTCGCGATAATAGCTGCCGGAGAAGGCTCACGCTTGGCAAAGGAGGGAATTAAATGCCCTAAACCGCTTATAGAACTGCAAGGAGTTCCATTGCTGGAACGCCTTGTAAGGATTTTTGAGCGACACGGAGCAAACAGTATAAACATAATCATCAACCGCCGGCAACCGCAAACCGAGGCTTTTCTCCGGAACCTGAAAGCCGACTGCCCGATAAACATTGTCGTTGAGGATACCCCGAGCTCAATGCACAGCCTGCATGCCCTTTCAAAGCACTTGAGAGGAGATAAATTCTGCCTGACCACGGTTGATACCCTATTCCACGAAGAGGAGTTTACAGAATACATAAATGCATTGGAAAAATGCAGCACCGGTGGAATAATGGCAGTGACAGACTACATCGACGACGAAAAGCCATTATATGTAGCAACAGGCAAGGGGCTTGCAATAACCGGTTTCCATGATTCGCCGACACCCGAAACAAGATATATCTCGGGAGGCATCTACGGACTTCCGCCACAGGCTATTGACATTCTGGACAAATGTATGGCAAGAGGCATTGAGCGTATGCGCAACTTCCAGCGCGCACTGGTTGAAAACGGCTTGGAGCTCAAGGCACACCCATTCAAGAAAATTATAGACATTGACCATGCCGAGGATATTGCCAAAGCCGAAAAATTTCTCTCCGAAGAATGAAAGTCACTACCATAGCACGTAACCGCAGACACTCCCCCAACATGACAGGCAACGACACTGCCATTCTTGAGCGTGTAAAGAGTGAACTTGTTTCTATGGGAGCAGAAGTAACAGCGATTGAAGAAAATGAGGAGA
This sequence comes from Bacteroidales bacterium, assembly GCA_030535995.1. Classification (GTDB taxonomy): domain Bacteria; phylum Bacteroidota; class Bacteroidia; order Bacteroidales; family Bacteroidaceae; genus HGM04593. Next base: position 7,797 of record JAUNQV010000024.1, on the reverse strand, counting down.
TAGAGAGTGACACCGATGTGGTTTGCCACATGACACGCACCACCGCAACCCTTGGAATGTTGCAAAGAGCCGAAGAGAAGGGGGTAATAGTGCTGAACCCCACACGCGCTGTCAATGCCTGTTCACGAAAGGAATTTACCACAATCTTTGACAGGGCCGGTATTCCACAACCCGAATTCAGTATTATTGAGGACAAAGGGCTATTGGAAAAGCTACCCTACCCAGCCTGGATAAAGAATGCGACAGGATGGAGCTGTCACAAAGATGATGTAACCTTTGCCAAGAACGCCCTTCAGGCAAAAGAGTGTTTCACAAAAATGCAGGAAAGAGGCGAAAAGAGTTGCATACACAGCCGTCACATTGCCGGTGACCTCATAAAATTCTATGGAATAGGCACTGAATTCATACACTGCTATTACCCCGATATTGATAACGGCAAATTCGGATTGGAAAAAATAAACGGCGCCCCCAAGCACCACCCTTTCGACAAAGATTTGTTGAAAGAGACAATAAGGAGGGCAGCAAAGGCCATAGGTACTCTCATTTACGGAGGCGACTGCATAGTTGAGGAAAACGGCAAGGTGCATATAATCGACTTCAACGATTTCCCGAGTTTCTCGGCCATACGCGATGTGGCCGCAAAAGAGATTGCTACACTTATAATGAATTGCAAGAGATATGAAAGAGGAAGATAAAAAGATATACGACGCTTCGATAAAATCATTTGATACCGAAGAGTTTCTCGACCTTTGGTTCTACCGCCCGCTGGGGTTCCATTGCGCCCTGTTTTTCCGTAACCGCGGAGTTCACCCCAATGTCATTACCATAATATCGATATTTCTGGGAATAGCAGCCGGCGTATGTTTTCTGCAGGAGAGCCTCAGGTGGAACATTGCAGGTGTGCTTCTGCTCATGTGGGCCAACCTCTACGACAGCACCGACGGACAGCTGGCCCGCATTACAGGCCAAAAGACACGTTGGGGGCGTATACTCGACGGCTTCGCCGGTGACTGCTGGTTCTTCTGTATATACTTTGCCATTGCAGCGAGAGAGACCTTCCAGCCAATACCATTTGCACCCGAATACAATTGGGGCCCAATCATTTGGATACTTGTTTCATTCTGCGGCTTTTGGGTACACGGCTCGCAATGCCAGCTTGCCGACTACTACCGCAACATACATCTATACTTCACAAACGAGAAGAACGGAAACGAATTCCACAACTCCAATGCCCAACGCGAGGAGTACAAGAAGACACCATGGCGTGGAAATTTCTTCTGGAAGATATTCCTTAACGCATACATTGCTTACGTGGAAAACCAGGAGAGGATGTCGCCCAAATTCCAGATTTTCATAAAAAAAGTACACGAGAAATATGGTACCGTACTGCCGGAGTGGCTACGCAAGAAGTTCAGAGAGGGAAGCCTGCCGCTTATGAAATATACCAACATTCTCACCTTCAACTCACGGGCTATAATGCTCTGCTTTGCATTGTTGACAGGCGAACTGTGGATATACCTCATCTTTGAGCTTGTTGTACTCATGGCACTCTTCATATATATGCAGTACAAACATGAGAAACTATGCGAAAGGCTGACAAAAGAAATTGAGATGCAAGATGAAAAGCATTAAAGGCATTATTTTCGACTATGGCGGGACAATCGACACCAATGGGGTACATTGGGGTGAATTCATCTGGAACGAGTACCTCAAGGCCGGCATAGGCATTACCCGCGAAGAGTTCCGCAACTCATACGTTCATGGAGAGCGCTCACTGGCCAAATATCCAATTATCGGGGCCGGCGATACGTTCCACACACTTCTTGACAAGAAAATTGCATTGCAGTTCAATTATTTGAGCGAGAACACAAGCGCCACCGGACTCACAAGAGAGATGGCGCACATTGTTGCCGATAACTGCTACACGAGCGTCAAACAGAGCCTTGCCGTCACACGTCCTATAGTTGAACAGCTATCAAATGAATACCCCATGGTTCTTGTAACCAACTTCTATGGCAATATGCCGGTAGTTCTCGATGAGTTCGGATTGGACAAATTTTTCAAGACGATAGTAGAATCATCTGTTGTAGGGCTGCGCAAGCCCGACCCGGCACTATTTGCACTCGGTATCGAGGCCCTCAATCTTGAGGCAGAGAATATCATTGTAATCGGCGATTCATACCGCAAGGATATATACCCGTCATCGACTCTCGGCTGCAAGACCGTGTGGCTGAAGAACATCTGCTGGGAAGAAGAAGCTGTTGACACACAGCACAAGCCTACTGCAACCATAAAGACATTGCTTGAACTGCCGCAGATTATAAAAAGCATAATATAACATCCAAAGAACCAAACCCGTAGATTTTACGTTAAGTAGAGGTAAAGCATCAGTTTACCTAAAAAAACAGTTTTTCTATGAAACGTAAAATCCTTATCACCGCATTATTGGCAGCCGCAGCATGCCTGGCAAATGCTCAAATTTCACCCGAGAACTGCTCTGTAGCACACAGCGACAGCTGTTGGTATTTTACATTAGGCTACGACAACCCTAAACCGAAGAGAGACGAAGGCATGCTTGTCGTTACACATATATGCACACCTGATACATGCATAAGCACAGCAACACGCCACATACAGGGGCGCAGATATGCCAACAGGTATGTAAAAAGATATGACAACCGCCCTAAACTGCAAAGGCATGGGCCAAGCAGCCACGTACTCGCCGTACCCGAAAACTTCATAAGCGACACGGTCTACGCCATAACCTATTGCGAGCATGAGGACAAGAACGGAACAGAATACAGTTGCGACACCGTTGCAATATGCATGCCCCAATGCCCCCCATTGAGCAACCACAGAGTAACTGCAGCCATGAGTATTGCCGACCACCTTGCACAGGAGCACCCCCATGTCAAAAACATTGCACATTATACACCGCTCGATGCCCAAAGTGGGCAGGATGCCATAGTTACCCCGACAATAGTACGCTACACCACCAACAGTTCAAGACTCGACCCGGAGTATTTGCAGAATGCACAGAGCATTGAGGATTTTATGGATATAATAAATGCCGTACTTGCCGACAGTACTACCACACTCGAAGGGGTACAGATTATAGGCTATACCTCACCCGATGGCAGGGAAAGCAACTCTACAGGACTTGGGCTTGCCAGAGCCGGCAACATGCGCGACCATATACGAAAGCATCACCATTTACCCGATTCGTTATTTGAAATTGCCGATGGCGGCAAAAGTTGGAGAATGGTATATGATGATATAAAATCAATGAAAATAGATGGAGGCGACAGCCTTGTGGCAGCACTGCAGCGCGAGAAATCGGTACAAAGGCGCGAAGCAATGCTGAAGAAGTTTGATAACGGCAACCTCTATCGAGAACTGACCGAAAAGGCATTTCCTGCACACCGCATGGCATGCTGCACTGGTATTTACTACCGGAACCGGCCCGACAGCATAGCAGCAGCAATAAACAACATTGTAGACGAACTTGTAAACAACCCCTCGCCCGACTACCGCAAGCTCATTGACGAACTGAAACTATACCGCAACGACCCGAGGATACTGAACCTTCAGGGCGTTATCGAGTACCGCAGACATCACCGCCATGCAGCAAAGCAGGCATTTGCAAAGGCTGCCGCCATGGGCGACGAACAGGCCGCCATTAACCTGAAGATAATAGAAAATGACAATAAAAAGGAGAACAGATATGTTTATTAGCAAGTAATGACGATTTTATGAACCGCAAAAAAGCAGTATATTTGTAACAAAATACAAGTATACCGCTTTTTTATACATTCATGGAAACAATTTTAAGCTACACGCAGCCAATCATCGACCTGCTCAATGAGATGACACCTTATATATTGCTCGGTTTTTTCATAGCCGGCATACTGCACGAGTTTGTTCCACGCAAGATATACGCCAACAAACTTTCCGGCAACAACCTGAGCTCGGTTATTTGGGCTGCACTCTTTGGGGTTCCGCTTCCACTATGCTCTTGTGGAGTTATACCCACAGCAGCCTCTATCAGGCGTGAAGGAGCATCGAAAGGAGCTACTGTATCTTTTCTTATCTCAACCCCACAGACAGGAGTCGACTCGATACTTGCCACAGCCTCGCTTCTTGGCATACCTTTTGCCATAATGCGACCGCTTGTTGCATTCATCACAGCCATAGTGGGTGGCTATGCCGTAAACAGGCTACAGGAAGATAACGGGAAAAACAGCGTAACATGCCAAGCCGAAAATAGAAAAAAAAGTTTCTCAAGAAAATGCATAGATGCATTACACTATGGCTTTATAGAAATGGTACAGGACATAGGCAAATGGGTTGTCATAGGCCTTGTTATTGCTGCTGCAATAACAGCATTGCTGCCCGACAACTTTTTCGTGCAGTTCAACGAATACCCGTTGCTAAACATGCTTGTGATACTCATAGCCTCAATTCCTATGTACCTTTGCGCGACCGGTTCAATACCCATAGCAGCAGCCCTCATGCTGAAAGGACTATCTCCCGGTGCAGCCTTGGTACTTTTGATGGCAGGCCCGGCCACAAATATGGCAGCAATTCTTGTGATAAACCGTACACTGGGGCGCAAGACCCTGCTCATATACCTGCTGACCATTATATTGGGTGCAATATCATTCGGGCTGCTGATTGACCATGCAATGCCTGCCGAGTGGTTTACCGTTACAGCACACAGCCACAGCGCAGCTTGTCACCATGCCATGCACACTCCATGGTGGCAGATTGCATCGAGCATAGTATTTGCAGCACTGCTTGCGGTTGCTTATATACTCAAACTAAAGAACAGGAAGAAGTGCTGCTGCGAGACACATCAAAGAAGATTCAGAATAAACGGAATGATGTGCAACCATTGCAAAGCCAATGTTGAGAATAACCTTTCCAGAATTGATGGCGTAAAGGCCGTTCATGTAGAACTTGAAAAAGGCGTTGCCTACGTAGAAGGCGACCATTACGACCCGGTGGAGATAATTTCTGCAATCAAGGAACTTGGCTACGAATACGTAGAGGAATAGAGCTACTCTTCAAACATTTTTACCAAATCCCGTTTATTTCGTGCAACGAAAGTTTAAAAATGTGCAAAACATTACAGGTTCTGCACATTTACCACCTATTTGTGCAAAATTTTGAATACTTTTGTACTGTTCTAACAATTAAACTTGTACAAAATGAAAAAAATTATCTTCGCACTGGTTTGTGCAGTACTGTTCTCTGCTCCATCATTTGCACAGAACATGAACTCAAAAGGCGACAACATCATTGGTGAGTATTTGAGCATCAAGGATGGCAGCAAGAGCAAAATCAGAATTACAAAAGCCAAAGACGGGACCTACACAGCACAGGTTTTCTGGGTAGAGAACCCACTTGACAAGAACGGCAACAAACGCAAGGATGTAAAGAACCCGAACAAGAAACTTCGTAGTGTTGACATTGATAAGGTGGTTCTTATTAAAGGACTCAAATATGATGCCGATGACCAGGAGTGGGGCGATACCGATATTTACGACCCTACCGGTGGTAAAATATATAGTGTTGACATTGAATTCAAGGATGCAAAGACACTAAAGGTATACGGAAATATTTGGGGAATAGGCAAAACTGTTCTCTGGACAAAAATCAAATAAAGTAACATAAAGATAGACAAAAGAGGGTGACCCAAATGGGTCACCCTCTTTAATAGGGAGGTTGGATAAAAAGAGCTATTTTTAGGCTTGCGAATATATCAATTCACATACACGCAATCGAAATACTCATCGAAGAGAGCCTTCGCCGCATCGAGTTGCTCGGGAGTATTCTCTTTTACACCTTTGAGTTTGTACTCCATGCCCAATGGCTCATACTTGTGGGCACCAAGGGTGTGATAGGGCAAAATCTCAATACGCTTTATCATATCATAACCCTTAAAATGCTCGCCAAGGGCACGTATATCCTCCTCGAAGGCACTGTATCCCTGCACAAGAACATAACGCATCCAGAAGGGATGTCCATGTTCCTGCAACCACTTTGCAGTAGCCAGAGTCTGTGCGTTGCTACGTGCTGTCAGCCCCGAATGACGCTCGGGATTAAACTGCTTGACATCGAGCAATACCAAATCTACAAGTGAAAGCAGTTCTTCAACATCGCTGTTCCAGATACTGCCGTTGGTGTCGAGGCACACATGTATACCCTGCTCTTTCAATCTCTTCACAAGAGGAACAAGAGCCTTTGCCTGGAATGTAGGCTCGCCACCGCTGAATGTAACGCCACCCCGCTTTCCGAAGAAGGGTTTTTCATTCATGGCCATGCGTACAATATCCTCGATGTTGGTCTCCTTGCTCTCGCCGCGCGGGTCTATAGTATCGGGGTTGGCACAATAGAGACAACGGAAATTACATCCTTGAAGAAAAACAACAAGGCGCAAGCCCGGCCCGTCGAATGTACCGAGCGACTCGTATGAATGTACTCTTATAGTCATTATCATTTCCGGTTAAAAAATAGGCCGGCCTTGCAGCCAGCCTATTTTCATTAAACACTATGTTGTTTATTACATGCGCTCGTGGAACGAACGTGAGATAACCTCAAGCTGGTGCTCACGGCTCAACTTGATGAAGTTCACAGCGTAGCCCGATACACGGATTGTGAGCTGCGGATACTTCTCGGGATGTTCCATTGCATCCATCAACATCTCGCGGTTAAGCACGTTCACGTTGAGGTGGTGTGCACCCTTTGTAAAGTAACCGTCCATCAATGTGATGAGGTTCTCAACACGTGTCTCATTGTCAACACCCAAAGATTTTGGTATGATAGAGAATGTGTTGCTGATACCGTCCTGTGAATCGCGATAACGCAATTTTGCTACAGAGCTGAGTGATGCAACAGCACCGTTCTTGTCGCGTCCGTGCATTGGGTTGGCACCCGGAGCGAAAGCAACGCCCTTCGCACGACCGTCAGGTGTTGCACCGGTCTTCTTACCGTACATTACGTTAGATGTAATGGTGAGCAGTGACAATGTAGGTTTAGCGTTCTTGTAAACAGGGTGCTTCTTGAGCTCCTCGCTGAAGAAGTAAACCAAGTCAACACCAAGGTGGTCAACGCGGTCATCATCGTTACCGAAGCATGGGAAGTCGTTCTCGATATCGAAAGACTCTGTAAGACCAAGCTCATTGCGCTTAACGGTTACCTTACCATACTTGATAGCAGAGAGCGAGTCTATAGCGATAGAGAGACCAGCAACACCGTATGCGAGGTTGATTGAAGGATCGGTATCGATAAGAGCCATCTGTGCCTTCTCGTAGTAGTACTTGTCGTGCATGTAGTGGATGATGTTCATAGAGTCGTTGTATACACGTGCAATCTCAATGAGCACCTTCTTGTAGTTTGCAAGAACCTCTTCATAATCCAGAACATCGCCTGAAAGAACAGGGATATCCTTTACTACAACTGTACCTGTGTTCTCGCAACGGCCACCGTTGATTGCAAGCAAGAGAGCCTTTGCAAAGTTACAACGTGCACCGAAGAACTGGATCTGACGGCCGACAGCCTGATAAGAAACGCAACATGCGATACCGTAGTCGTCACACTCGCGTACCTCGCGCATCAATGTATCGTTCTCGTACTGGATTGAAGATGTATCGATAGATACCTTTGCACAGAACTCCTTGAAGCCCTCGGGAAGTTCGGGGCTCCACAGAACTGTCATGTTAGGTTCTGGTGAGGGACCGAGGTTGTAAAGTGTCTGCAAGAAGCGGAAAGATGTCTTTGTAACCTTTGTACGGC
>JAUNQV010000093.1 GCA_030535995.1 Bacteroidales bacterium | reverse complement strand
TCGCTGCAGGTGATGCCGTGCGGGTTGCGAAAAGACGGCATTGTCAAAACGGAAAGCGGAAATCTGCGGTTAAGCGAGTAAGAGCCAAGTTTGCTTGAGCTCTTGCAACGAGCGGAAGCAGGTTCAAGCCCACAAAGTGGGATTAAAACGGGAAACTAAAAACTGAAAACGGGAAACTGCAGTGTCATCCCGACAATCAACAATATAAAAGTATCACACAAAAACAGATATTATGAGCAAGCAATTTGAAAAAATCAAAGAGCTGGTTGCCTTGCGCGCAAAAGCACGTTTGGGCGGCGGAGAAAAAGCCATAGAAAAACAGCATGAGCGTGGCAAGTACACTGCGCGCGAACGTATCGACATGCTGCTTGACAAAGGCAGTTTCGAGGAGATGGACATGTTCGTGACACACCGTTGTACCAACTTCGGGCAGGAGAAGAAACAGTTCCTCGGCGACGGCGTTGTTGTGGGTTGCGGTACTATTGAAGGCAGACTTGTCTATGTATTTGCACAGGACTTCACAGTAACAGGCGGCTCGTTGAGCGAGACAATGGCACAGAAGATATGCAAGGTAATGGATATGGCAATGAAGGTGGGAGCACCGGTCATCGGCATAAACGACAGCGGTGGCGCACGTATTCAGGAGGGTATAAACGCTCTTGCAGGATATGCCGAGATTTTCCAGCGCAATATAATGGCATCGGGTGTAATTCCGCAGATTTCAGGAATTTTCGGCCCATGCGCAGGTGGTGCGGTATATTCACCTGCACTCACAGACTTCACCATAATGATGGAGGGCACTGCATACATGTTCCTCACCGGCCCCAAGGTGGTAAAAACCGTGCTTGGCGAGGTGGTTACACAGGAACAGCTTGGCGGAGCCAGCGTACATGCAAGCAAGTCGGGTGTGACACATTTTACAGCCCGGACCGAGGAGGAGGGCCTGGCACTTATACGCAAACTCATGAGCTACATTCCACAGAACAACATGGAGAGCGTGCCCGATGTTCCTTGCACCGACCCGGTAAACCGCACAAGCGACATACTCAACACCATTATACCTGACAACCCTAATCAGGCATACGACATGTATCGTGTGATTGCCGAGATTGTTGACAACGGAGAGTTCCTTGAGGTACACCGCGACTATGCACAGAACATTATTGTGGGATTTGCCCGCATGAACGGAAAGTCGGTGGGTATCGTTGCCAACCAGCCATGCAAATATGCAGGTGTACTCGACTGCAACTCTTCGCGCAAGGGAGCACGTTTTGTACGTTTCTGCGATGCATTCAACATACCTTTGGTAACACTCGTCGATGTTCCGGGATTCTTGCCGGGAACAGCACAGGAGTACAACGCAGTTATTCTGCACGGAGCAAAACTGCTCTACGCCTTTGGCGAGGCAACAGTACCCAAGGTTACAGTTACACTGCGCAAGTCGTACGGCGGCTCACACATTGTGATGGCCTGCAAGCAGCTGCGCGCCGACCTCAACTATGCATGGCCCAGTGCAGAGATTGCCGTGATGGGAGCAGCCGGAGCGGCAGAGGTGCTTTATGCAAAGGAGGCCAAAGAGGCCGAGAACCCCAAAGCATTCATAGCCGAGAAGGAGGCAGAGTACAACAGACTCTTTGCCAACCCTTACCAGGCGGCGAAATATGGCTACATCGACGATGTCATTGAGCCACGCAATACACGTTTCCGCATAATACGTGCCCTTGCACAGCTTGAGAGCAAACGTCAGGAGCTGCCAAGAAAGAAACATGGAAATATACCTCTTTAAAACTTAACCATTATGGGAGAGAACAAGAAAATTGACAATGCCGTGGCTGCTGCAATATCAATGGCGCTATGCAGCTATCTTGGAGACAATGTACACGACAACGAGAGCGGTGTAATAACCATCACCTACACAAACAAACATTGGAATAACCTAAACAGATAAATAACCATGAAAGAGTACAAATATACAATTGAAGGCAACAAATACGATGTTGTCATTAACGAGGTAAACGACACTGCTGCAACCGTTACTGTAAACGGGGAGGAGTACAAGGTTGAGTGGGAAAAACCTGTAGAGGAGAAGCCTGTGGTAAAGGTTCAGCCTGTTGCAGCAAAGCCGGCTGCTGCTCCCGCTGCCGCAGCCGCTCCTGCAGTTGCGCCTGTAAACGTAGACGGGCATGCCATAAAGACTCCGCTACCCGGTGTTATCATCGATATTAAGGTTGCCGTAGGCGACACCGTTAAGAAGGGTGACACTGTTGTTGTGCTTGAGGCCATGAAGATGGAGAACAACATAAACGCCGACTGCGACGGAAAGGTTACAGCAATACATGTAGCAAAAGGCGATACTGTTGCCGACGGTGCTGTATTGGTAGTAATTTGATTTACAGCCATAAATAAATAGAGATGAGCGAGGGCATGCCCTCGCTCATCTCTATTTATTTACTGTAGGGTTTTTCATCGCCCCAGCACTGTTTCATCCATGCCTTGCTTTTTGCCTCCACCGGATTGTCCTGCGGTAGCCAGAAGGAGAAGTTCTCTCCACCGTCGGGCAGGAACTGCTGCTTTACGAAATGGCCCGGATAGTCGTGGGAGTATTTATACCCGTCGGAATATCCCAAATCGGCCATAAGTTTGGTAGGCGCATTGCGCAGATGCAACGGCACAGGAAGATTACCTGTTTCGCGCACAGTACCCAACGCATTGTTTATTCCCATATAGGCCGAATTGCTCTTGGGAGAGGTGGCAAGGTAGACAACAGCCTCGGCAAGAGGGATGCGCCCCTCGGGCCAGCCTATCTTGGTAACAGCGTCGAAGGCGGCATTGGCAAGCAAGAGTGCATTGGGGTTCGCAAGCCCTACATCCTCGGCAGCCGATATTATTATGCGGCGGGCTATGAATGCAGGGTCTTCTCCACCCTCTATCATGCGCGCAAGCCAGTAGAGTGCAGCATCGGGGTCGCTGCCACGTATCGATTTTATGAACGCTGAAACTATATCGTAGTGCATCTCACCATCTTTGTCATAGGCAAGAGGGTTCTGCTGTAACGACAGTTTCACCTTTTCGTCGGTTATTACAACCGGGCTGTCCGGGTCACTCTCTACGACAAGTTCGAGTATATTCAGCAATTTGCGGGCATCACCGCCGCTGTAACGTAGCATGGCTGCCGTTTCGCGCAGCTCGACACCCCTGTTGCGCAGAGCCTCATCGGAGGTTATGGCATGGTCGAGCAGCTTCAGCAAATCCTCTTTCTCAAGCGACTTGAGCACATAGAGCTGGCATCGCGAAAGAAGCGGCCTGATGACCTCGAACGAGGGGTTCTCGGTTGTTGCGCCAATCAGGGTTACCGTACCCGTTTCAACAGCGCTCAAGAGAGAATCCTGTTGCGACTTGTTGAAACGGTGTATCTCGTCTATAAACAGTATGGCACCGCCACGGGAAAATAGCGGGGAGTTCTTCGCCTTGTCGATAACCTCGCGCACCTCCTTCACTCCCGATGACACTGCATTAAGGGTGTAGAAAGGGCGGTTGAGTTTATGGGCGATGATTTTTGCAATGGTTGTTTTTCCGGTTCCGGGAGGGCCCCACATTATAAATGAGAGGATACGCCCGGAATCTATCATACGGCGTAACACAGCACCCTCTCCTACAAGATGCTGCTGACCGACGTACCCTTCAAACGATGTGGGACGCAGACGTTCCGCCAATGGTTGTGCCATAGAATATTTATTAGCCGTTCACATATTTAGCTCAAGCCAACTATCTCTCCATCAACAAAATCGATGTGATTTGCCTGCGGGTCTTTGGGCAAGCCCGGCATGCGTATGATATCGCCGGCAATGGCAACTATCATTTCGGCTCCGGCATTGAGCACGACATCGCGTATCTGAAGGTTGAAGCCTTTGACTGCACCATACTGCTTCGCATCGGCGCTGAAAGAGAACTGTGTCTTTGCAATGCAGACAGGGAACTTGGCAAGGCCATACTTCTCGGCAAGTTTGATGCGGTCGAGAGCGGGTTTTGCGAATGTAACAGAGGCTGCGCCATAGATATTCTTGGCAACTTTCTCTATCTTCTGCTGTATGCTGTCCTCGTCGTTATATGTGAATTCGAGCTTTTTAGAGGGGTTGTTCTCGATTGTATCGACAACTATCTGTGCCATTTCCACAGCACCCTCACCACCCTGTGCAAAGGCGTTGTTTATAACGAATGGCAAGCCGAGTTCCTTCTCGCAGTGCTCGCGTAGCAGTGCCATCTCCTCGTCGGTATCGGTAGCGAAACGGTTGAACACAACAACAACCGACTGGCCGAAAGAGCGGAGGTTGGCAACGTGACGGTCGAGGTTGGCAAGACCATTGCGCAGACCATCCATATCGGGCTCCTTGATTTTGTCGAGTTCCACACCGCCATGCATCTTAAGGCCCTGCGCTGTTGCCACGATTACAGTAGCATCGGGTTGCAGACCGCTCTTGCGGCAAAGGATATTATAGAATTTCTCTGCACCCAGGTCGGCACCGAAGCCGGCCTCGGTAATTGTGTATTCACTGTGGGCAAGTGCCATCTTGGTTGCCAGCTGCGAGTTGCAGCCGTGGGCAATATTGGCAAACGGGCCACCGTGGATAATGGCCGGAGTATTCTCTGTTGTCTGTACAAGGTTGGGCTGTATGGCATCCTTGAGCAGAACCATGATTGAGCCGGCAACGCCGAGGTCTTTCACGGTGAAAGGCTCTCCGGAATATGTATAACCGAGCATTATGTTCTCGATGCGGCGACGCAAGTCGGCCTCATCGCTTGCAAGGCAAAGTATTGCCATGAGTTCCGATGCCGGGGTGATATCGAAACCGGCCTGCTCTACTATACCGTTTGTGGCAGGACCTACGCCGGTTATTATCTGACGCAAAGAGCGGTCGTTTACATCGAGTACACGACGCCACAGAATTTCTTTAAGACCGAAGCCCTCCTTGGCATGCTGGTAGAGATAGTTGTCGAGAAGCGCAGAAATCATATTATGCGCCGATGTTATAGCATGAAAATCTCCGGTAAAATGGAGATTGATTTTTTCCATAGGGAGCACCTGTGCATAACCGCCGCCGGCTGCACCGCCCTTCATTCCGAAGCAGGGGCCGAGCGAAGGCTCACGAAGAGCAACAACAGCCTTCTTGCCTATCTTGTTCAAGCCCAGAGCAAGACCAATGGAAACAGTTGTCTTTCCTATACCGGCCTTTGTTGCTGTGATGGCTGTAACAAGAATGAGCTTGCCCTTCTGCTTGCCGATAAGGTTCAGCGGGAGTTTTGCAATGTATTTTCCATAATGTTCAAGGTCGTTGGCATCGATACCGATTTTGGCTGCTACGTTCTCAATGCGCTCAAGCTTTGTTTCGTGAGCTATCTGAATGTCACTCTTCATAGATATATTGTTTTAAAATTAATATTTATGGTAATATAGCGCGAAGATATAAAAATATATCAAATAATGAGGGATAAAGAGCGGGGAGTTTGGAGAGAAAAGAATATTTTGCAACAATTTATTGAACAAAATTCGTATTTATCGCCCATTTGTTATTATCTTTGAGTAACCTCAACAAAGATTATGTTATCGATTCTAATACCGACAAAAGACTACGACTGCCATGAGTTGATAGAAGAACTTCACAGGCAGGGAGAAGCCATGGACAAGCCTTTCGAAATTCTTGTCGGCGAAGATGGCACACAGCCTGCTGCTTTACAGCTGAACATAGCAGCAGATATCTTGACAAATTGCCGCAGGATTATAAGGGAAAAGAATATTGGCAGGGCAAACATACGCAACACCCTTGCCATTGAAGCGAAATACCCGAACATACTATTCTTGGACAGCGATGCCGTTGTTGAGAAAGAAGACTTTCTGCAATGCTACACAAAGGTTCTTGAAAACAGCGATGTTGTTTGTGGAGGGCTATATCATACAAAAGAGTTGCCCGACAACAGTTGTACACTACGTTTCAGATACGAGAAAGAGGCCGACAAAAAACGTAGTGCCGCCACACGTAGCCTCACACCATACAAAGACTTTTCAACATTTAATTTTGCCATAAAACGCGACCTTTTTCTCTCGATATTCTTCAACGAAAAAATAGAACATTACGGTTACGAAGATACCCTGTTCGGCAAAGAACTTGAGCGCAGAGGTATAACAATAACGCACATCGATAACCCTTTGCTGCACAACGGCCTTGAGAGCAATGCTGTTTACCTGGCAAAAGTCGAGCAGTCGTTAATTACGTTGAGCACATTAGGGAAGGAGATTGGCACTACCCCACTGCTGCAAGCTGTCGATAAGCTCAAGCGACACCACCTTACAGGGCTCTTCATGCTTGCATGGCGCACAACCCGACGCTTGATGCGCAGAAACCTAACCGGCAAAAAACCCTCTCTCACAATATTCAAACTATACAAACTGGGGTATTTCCTCGCAATAAAGCGATAAACAGAAAGAACATAGTTCTTATTGAGCAGCAATATTTCATAATTTCAAAAAAATAGCCTACATTTGTAGGTTATTTGCAAGGGTGTAACTACCCCACAACACACTATACAGAAGTTAAACAATAAAACATAAAGACGATGACCGTAACCAACGAAGCCGAAAAGAGCGAGAAGAAAAGCAACAGCTTTATTGAACAGATTATTATAAACGACCTTGAAAAAGGGAAGAACGGAGGAAAGGTACAGACGCGCTTTCCGCCCGAACCCAACGGTTACCTTCATATAGGACACGCAAAAGCCATTTGCCTCGACTTTGGAATGGCAAAGAAGTATGGTGGCGTGTGCAACCTTCGTTTCGACGATACAAACCCCACAAAGGAGGATGTGGAGTATGTAGATGCTATTATGGAGGATATAAAATGGCTCGGCTTCGACTGGGCAAATGTCTACTACGCATCGGACTACTTCGACCAGCTTTGGGAGTTTGCGATAAAGCTCATAAAAGAGGGTAAGGCATACATTGACGAACAGAGCGCCGAACAGATTGCCGAGCAGAAGGGCACACCTACACAGCCCGGCACAGAGAGCCCATACCGCAACCGCCCCGCAGAGGAGAGCCTTGAGCTGTTCCAGAAGATGAACACCGGCGAGATAGAGGAAGGACGCATGGTACTCCGTGCCAAGATTGACATGGCAAGCCCCAACATGCACTTCCGCGACCCGATAATATACCGTGTAGTGAAGGCAGCACACCATCGCACAGGAGAAAAGTGGAAAGCATACCCCATGTACGACTTTGCCCATGGACAGAGCGACTACTTCGAGGGGGTGACACACTCGCTCTGTACACTTGAGTTCGTACCTCACCGCCCACTCTACGACCTGTTTGTCGACTGGGTGAAGGACGAGAAGGAGCTCGACGACAACCGTCCGCGCCAGTATGAGTTCAACAAACTCAACCTCTTTACAAGAGAGCATGGTGAAGAGGAAATAGGAGATTTGGAAGACAAGGTTGTGGTTATAAGCCATAAACACCTGAAAGAAGAATATTGGTCCCCTGAAAATCAACTTTGGATTGCGACAGGCGGATTCGGGTGCAGTCCGACCGCTATAGGCAGAGCAGTATATGCGACATGCCTTATTGACGATGACAAAGGCAGATGGGACAGACATCAGGTCTTAGGTGTCATAAAAGACGAATACTTGCCTGATTGGGCAAGAGAGAAGCTTGAAGAGATGCAAGCACAAGAAACATCTCAAAACAATGATATTAATTTAGGATAAATTATTAGGAGGTAAGAAAATAATGAAAACAAAGCATAGTTCAAAATTAAGATCAGTAATTTCTTTGCTTATTGCATGTATTATGATTATCGGCATGGTGCCGACAACCTTTGCCGCACAGGATAACGAATATGTGGATCCAGCGGATAGTTGGCTCACTGCTAACGGCAGAACAAACGAGCTTGATATGAATGCAACAACCACATACGAGACACAGCACTGTTACGAATGCGGTAAAGATACAACCGTATTAACATACCGTGTTCCTGAATATACCCGTAGCGGTGAAACAGCAGCAAACAGAGGTGTAAAATACTCAGACGGTGCAAATGCAGACGGTGATGAGTATTATAACCTTGACGATGGCACTCCGGGTGTGGATGCAAAGTATACTGGTTATCACTGGACAAAGTCAGTCTGCAATGCGTGTGGAACACTTAATCCAT
>JAUNQV010000092.1 GCA_030535995.1 Bacteroidales bacterium | reverse complement strand
GTTTAATATTGGTGTTGACCCAAGAGTCATAATATCACGGCGCTACTGCCTATCGAGCACACGCGAGATATATGCCAAAGTTGTCCAACAACAATACTGTTATTTTTATTTGTTTACATTGACTGTCAATGTCTGGTAAGGGAAGTTAAGACCCTCTTTGGGGAATGTTTCGTAAACCTTCTTGTTCAGGTCGAAGTAAATGCCCCAGTAATCCTCCTGCTTGCACCATACACGCACGGTAATATTGATAGAGCTTGTTGACAAGGCACCAAGTTCAACAAAAGGAGCAGCCGGTGTGTCGAGCACACGCGCATCCTCGGCAATAAGTTTCAAAAGCACAGCTTTTGCCTTCTCAAAATCATCGCCATATTTTATTGAGAATGAAAAATCGACACGGCGTAAAGCCTCGCGCGAGTAGTTGTTTATGATACCCGTAGATACCGGGCCGTTGGGAAGGAGAATTACTTTATTATCAACGGTATTGATTACAGTATTAAATATCTGTATCTCCTTTACCACACCCGAAACACCCTGTGCCTCAATAAAGTCGCCCACCTTGAAAGGACGGAAAAGAAGAATCATCACACCACCGGCGAAGTTCTGCAAAGTACCGCTCAATGCCATACCAATGGCAACACCGGCAGAAGCGAAGATTGCAATGAACGAAGAGGTGTCGATACCCAGCACACTTATTATCATGATGATGAGTATAATCATTGACACAACATCTACAAGGCTGCCGACGAATGTACGGATAGAGAGATTTACATCGCGCTTCTCCATAATGAGTTTGGTAACCTTGACAACACGGCGTGTTATCCAACGGCCGATGTACCAGATGAGAACAACTTTGATGAGCTTGATGCCCAACGAAACAACAAGGCCTGTCACTGCCTGTTTCAACTGCTCGGGTGAGAGCCCCGAAACCGATGCAACAGCCTCCGAAATGCCCGACGCCGCCTCAACAGCAACGGCATTGATAAACATTAATAAATTCAATAACATAATTAATTAAGTAATAGATTATTATTTATAAACTCTTAATTTTCAAGAATTTGCTTTGCAGCATTTTTTGTATCGACTTTGGTAATCACACGCTCCACCACACCATCGCCATCGAGCACAAATGTCGAGCGTATTATTCCCATGTACACCCTGCCCGCCATCTTCTTTTCGCCCCAAGCTCCGAAAGCCTGTATGGTGCTCTTGTCGACATCGGCCACAAGAGGGAAATTAAGCTGCTGCTTCTCTTTGAAACGCAGGTGCGATGCGGCGCTGTCACCGCTTATGCCCACTACCGAATAACCGGCCTCAACCAAAGCATCCATTCCGTCGCGCAACGAGCAAGCCTCGGCAGTACAGCCCGGTGTGCTGTCCTTGGGATAGAAATAGACAACCAGCTTGCGGCCTTTGTAATCACTCACACGAACTTCATTACCTGCCTCGTCGGTTCCCAACAGTTCGGGAGCCTTGTCACCAACTTTCAGCATAACATTCACTTCTTTATTATTTCGGTCTTTATTATTCTTATATCCTTTAGCGGACGGTCGTTCCTGTCGCGCCTCACACGCTGGATGGCATCGACAACCTCAAGACCACCGACAACCTCGCCGAACACAGTGTACTCGCCATCGAGGTGCGGTGTTCCGCCCACTGTTGTATAAACCTGTTCCTGCTCGGGCGACAACACTATTTCGCGCCCGGTAGCCTTCTTGTAGCCCTCGACAAGCCTTTTCAGCTGCTCTGGAGTAAAGATATTACCCCAAACTATATAGAATTGGCTGGCAGCCGAGGCCTTTGAGGGGTTCACATCGTCGCCCTCACGTGCAGCAGCAAGAGCACCGCGTTTGTGAAAATGTTTCTCGGGCATGAATTCGGCCTCTATGGTGTAATCGGGGCCGCCATCGCCAAGAAGCGCCCCTCGGGGAGCATTTTTGGAGTTGGGGTCACCTGCCTGTATCATGAAATCGGGAATAACCCTGTGGAACAGCAGCGAATCGAAATAACACTCCTTCACAAGCTTTACGAAATTATCGCGGTGAGCCGGGGTCTCGTTATATAGTTTCATATCTATAACACCGGCAGTCGTGTGCATACGCACCATATACTCCCTTTTCGAGGAGCATGAGAACAGCGTTATAACAGCTAAAATGAGTACGAGAGATTTATTCATACCTGCTTGATTGGAAAAAACAGCAAACGCCTTTTGCTATAAAGTTCACAAAGGTAACCAAAAAAAGCAGAAACGGCAATAAAAAGAATTTGTGCAGCCCCTGCTGTAAATATTTTTTAACAGTTGGCTGCACAAATACAATATCTCTACAACGGTTTGCAGGAGAAACTACAAAGCACCTGCCAGATGCCTGCTACGCCTTTGCAACGGCGTTTCACCCTCTTTCAGGCAGTAGTAGAAGAAGCCGTTGCCCTTTGGAGCCATAGCAATCTCACCGGCTTCGAGAAGCTCGTCAACTACATCGGGCAAGCCCTCATACGACTCTACATTAAGCGCCACATGCCCGCTACGGCGTTTAATTCCAAAAGCAGTGGCAATTTCTATGGGATATGCATTGCCGTACCGCGAAATGAATTTCCTGACATTCTCGGCAGTAAGTTGCTGACGGCCATCGGTCACAGGTTTTATATTCTCGTATGTGAGATGGTCTATGCTGTGGCAGATGATTGAATAGGCTGAATAGCCGCGAAGCATCATCTCCTCGCCACGATACTCAAGAAGATAGGTAGGGAAAGCCTGTACTTCATATTTTCCGCAAAGAGCCTTGCCCTCTTTGTAGAGTTGCTTCACATCGGCACCGTTGTATATTTCCAGGTATTTCTCGGTATCGAAACCTACCGTTGCCGCAATACCTGCTATAACATCGACCTTGTTTGTAAGAGCCGCATCGACCGCTGTCGCCTCCTGCAGATGACGCAGGAAGTGAAGATGCGCATCGACAGGATGCGCATAAGGATTCTTGCGCATATAAAGCTCTGCAGCAATATAAGCATAGTTCTGCGGAATGGTCGAGCGCCTTTCTGCAGAGAAAAGATGGAACCCCGACTCACAGACAGGCATTCCGTGAACAGCCGAGGCATCTATCCAATGTTTATGAATGTTTCTGTTGGACATTTCCACATCCCCACCAATGGAGAGCCTGCGGTTGCTGAATGTGGCAATATCCTCTATCATTCCTCCCATGACATAGGAGAACTCCAACTTGTCGCCATAATTGTAGGCGAGCGCTCTTGTAACCGGCACACTGCCCCAGCACCATGTGCATACGGGGTCGGCAAAAACTGTAATCTTGACTCTGTTCATACTCTTTTTTATGTATAAACAACATGAGAAAGAAAAGGGTTCAACAGGAATTTCGCGCGAACACCATCAGGCTACTATATCTGTTTGGTTAATGGCATTACTATTACAATACTTTATCGCATACAGAGGTAATTTCAAAGAAAAACCGGCACCGTTGAAAAACAGAGCGGAGGCCCCATCTGTTGCAGGCCATTGTGTGAGGACTGTTTGAAGATTTGCGCGGGTATATATTTTCTTGAATAGCCGCGCAAAGCAAGTTCCGCAACACCCTGCAACAGAGGGAAAAGGCCAAAGAGGCAATGCCGGCTCGACTGAGGGATGTCGCTTGCGACTCGCAAACAAAGAGCCGGCAGACTGGTTTTCCCGCGTGCCGGGGCTTTTTGCAACTTTTTGGCCGCCAAAAAGTTGGGATTAAAAGAAAAGGGTTCGCATGGGAGAATATATAAAGTTCAGGGTGGTAAAAAATTACCACCCTGAACTTTATATTATAACTGTATCAATCCCTTAAACGGAAACCCATTGCACGGGCAATAATCTTTGCCTCCTGCTTGCGGGCAAGCATAAAGGCTGCCGCATTGGCCGCAAGCGCCAAGAGCGGAAGATACATAGCCTTCAGCATGGACACTGCCGCACCCTCGACAAGTATAAAGGAATAGATGAGCAGCACTATGTAATAGCCGGCAAGGAGCAATATCGCAAGGACAGAACTTCTCTTCTGCAGGCCGAAGTTGCTGAACAGCGACACAAAAAGCGCAAAGGCATCGACCAGTATTGTAACTATCAGCACCACTGCAAGCGCAACTACGGAGGTAGATGACGCACCGTCGGGGCAATAAGAGAAATTGTCCATGAGCGCTGTAACACCGGTGGGCTCATAGAATTTCATGACAGGCTTCATAAGTGCCACAACCATCATGGCAATGGCCGCAATATAAAGCAGTTGATAGAAACGGAATTTCATACGTTACGTACTGAATTTATGGAAACGATATCAAATATCCTCCTCTTCGTTCTCCTTTGACGGGTCACGGAAATATATCTTGCCGTCGATAAACTCCTGCGCAGCAATGAGTGTAGGTTTGGGAAGTCTCTCATAGTAGCGCGAAATCTCTATCTGCTCGTGGTTCTCGAACTGCTCTTCGAGGTTGTCGGTAGATGATGAGAACTCGTTGAGTTTCTTCAGAAGTTCCTCTTTCATTTCTGCAGCAATCTGGTTAGAACGCTTGCCGATGATTGCTACCGACTCGTACACATTGCCTGTTTCGTTTACAAAATCTGCCATGTTACGTGTGACAGTGTTTGTTGGAGCATTTGTTTTCTTGTAATCCATTTTACTAATATTTTATTTAATCTTTTACTATTTTAATAGCCTCCTTGTAATACTCCTCGGCCTCTTTAAGGTGCTTGCTGTCGGGGAATTCGGTCTTGAAGGCATAATATTCGTCTATAGTCTCGCGGTAACGCTCAATCTTTTTCTCCTCTACACTATTGTGAGCCATCTTGTACCTTGCACGCAGGATTAGCATCGAGAGTTCCTCGCGCTTGGTGGTGTATGGATAATCGTCGAGGGCATTCTGTGCCACAATTATACATGCCAGATAGTTATTGCCCATGTAGGCCATGTAATCGCCGAGCTCATAATAGAGCTTTGCCGAAAGGTAATCTTTTTCTACAAGCACATCGTGCATTTCGAGTATCATGCGCTGCGCCTCGCTACGGTAGCTGCTCTGCGGAAAATACTCCATGAAAAGCTGAAGCTCGCTTATTGCCAGGAACGTGCTCGACTGGTCAAGCTCCGGCTCGGTAATATCCATGTAAAGCGACTTTCCGGAATAGAAACGGGCATACTCGGCATACTCGCCACGCGGATAATTGGAATAATAGACCTTGAAATACTGCGATGCCGTTTCGTAATCCTGCGAGTCGTAATAGCACATTGCAAGAAGCACTATTGACTCTTCGGCCTTGTCGCCGCCCTTGAGCATTGTAACCATTGTCTCAAGCAACTGCGATGCCTTTGAATAGTCACCCTCAAGATAGTAGGCCTTGGCAGCCTCGTATTTGTAGTCTATGTCATTACTCTGATACACCTTGTTGAATGTGTTGCAGGATGTAAACAGCAAAACAACAGATAGTAGTATATATGTTATATTCCTCATTTCGGAAACAGATTAAATAAGCGGCAAACCGTTGCACATAAAAGAACACAATTATGGAAGTTGCCAAAAATTCATTTTGCAAAGATAGTGCTTTTATGGCAAAAATACAACTGGCCGGCAATTATTATTACTTTTAAAAATATTTAAAAGCAAAACAAAAGGAGAGTGGCACCAAAGCCACCCTCCTTATATGAGAAATGAATAATTACTTCACAAACACCTTCTGCCCTGCAACAACATATACACCGCTCTGCAAAGGTATATCGACACAGCCCTCAACCATGAGCGATGCCACTCTGCGGCCGGCAATATCGAATATTTCGACCTTTACAGGAGATAATGCCTCAATGTTCACGCCACCTGCAACAGCAGCCACTACGGGCTTGCCGCTACCGGCAACAGAGACAATGCCCACAGTGCCATTGGTATTCTCCATACCCTTTTCCTGGTACACACGCACCCAATCGAAGCGGGTTTCATAGGTATGCTCCACATCGGCATTTGCTGCCCAAGAGCCGTTACCGACACTCTGGTTGAGTATAAGATGGAAATGTTTGTCAAAAGGCCACTGGCCCTGATTGAGTGCCGATGTATCTGATGACTTGGCATAGCGCCCGACCTCCTTTCCGTCGACATACCACACAAGCATATTCTCGCTCCAGCGCAGACCATAAGTATGATAGCGGTCGTATGGTACACCGGTATTAAAACTTGAGCGCGGATTGTTCTTCTGCCCGAGGTCGTAGCTCCAGTTGCTGTGTATCGTGTGATAGGAGCGTCCGTCGGTGTCAATAGCCTCCCATATATCAATTTCGCCGCAATCGGGCCAACCGGCCGACTGGTCTTCGGGCATCATCCAGAAAGCAGGGAAGTGGCCTCTCCAGGCATTGCTCAAAATACGCGCCTCGACATAGCCGTAGGTAAAACCGAAGCGGTTGTTGCTCTTTATACCGCCGGTAATCATAGGTACAGGGTCACTTGCTGTATCGGGGTTAGGAATTGCACGTGCCACAAGGTCGCCACCCTGCAGATATATCACCTCTTTACTGTCGCTGAGCCAGCGGTTCCATGTTGAGCCATAGCGCTGGCAACGCATCCATTTTTCATCGAGCGGTTGCGAATAATCGGCAGCGTTGAACTCGTCACTGAAAACCAATTGCCATTCACTACCCTCTTGTGGAATGAATTCTGCGAACAGAGCCACATCGCCATCGACAAGCGCAGCATCAACCACCGCTTTGCCATCGACTACAGCAACTGCATCTTCGCGCCACTGGCTATTGCCGTTGACAAGCTGTTCACCGCCAAGATTATGCCCATGACGCACAACAAGTTCACCGCACTCAAAGCCGGGAGCACCACGCAGAACCGCAGTGAAGCCCGTACCGGGAGTAACCTTCAAGGGAAGAGCCGTGTAGCCGTCGCCGTCGATACAGCCATCTACAGTGTGCTGTGCCAGAGATTTCTCTCCGCTTACAAGGTTAATGAGAAAATCGGCAATGTAACCACCTTCAGCAACAATATTCTGCGAACCGTTTGAACTAATGTTATCCGCATCGACTTTCACACGTGCACGGTAGATGCCATCGGGAAGTTCTTCGGGGAACTGGAAATACAATTTATCCCCTTTATAAGCAACAAGTTCACTCGACAGAGCTACATTCCCATCCTCACCAACCACGGCTGTGAAACGACCATCATTGTTAAGGTCGATATACAGATAATTATCCTTGCCTGTCGCCGTTTCAAAAGCCACAGAGAGGTTCTTCGCATTGTACATCATAACAGGCGATGATGTAAAGTCGTAATATGCCTTACTTCCATCGATATCAAAGACAACATCATTTACCGCAATTCTATTGAATGTATTCGATGCCTCAACATCCTTGTCAAACGACAACGCATACCCCTCACCGCCTTCTCCGCCTTCGGCCCTGACAAAAACGGCTGTCAGTTCAACATCGCCGTCGACATACGAAGCAGGAACAACAAGAATGCCATCTTTCACAAAATACCCGGGATACATATCCACGGCAAACTGTTGAACACTGTGCTTGTACTGTTCCCCGCCAAGATTATGCCCATGACGCACAGAAATAAAATCCAGTACATACCCTTCGGCTGGCACAACCTTAAGCTCAATAGGCTTGCCAAAAGGAACTTTTGCCGGCAGAGCAGCGCCGTCGGCAGCAAGCAAAGTTCCATTCTCGGCATCCACCGCAAGATTACCTTCTGCTACATGCACATTCAGGCGCACATCACATATTGCGCCACCATTCTTTAGAATACCGTTGCCATCCTCGGGCCGTCCGGCAGGGTCTATCGAAGCCCAATCCACCTTATAGCGCATCATATAAAAACCGGGTGCCAAATCTTCGGGCACAGTAAATGCCGGCGGATTAAGTACATTAGCATTATTGACACGCTCACCGTTGCTGTTGTAGCCTACTCCCGAGCCCGCCGAAGGCTCGGCATAGGAGAACGCCACAGCATCGCTGCCGGCAGAAACTGTTCCGTCGCCATTCTGCACAACATCGAAATTACCGTCCTGACCGCGGTCGATATAAACAAAGCCATTCATCCAATTGCCTGTATAGAGAAACTGTGCATTAACAGTTTCGCCGGCCATAGCATTGAAAGTAGGGTTCTCAATGAATGTATAAACTTTTCTCGGAGTTGCAATAGACAATGACTGACGACCACTTATAGCCGCATCAAAAACAACGCCATCAAGATGACGATCGTTGCGCGAATAACCTTTATCCTTGTCAAAAACTATAGGATAGTCTTCGCCCAAAGCAAACTGGGGTAATAGAATAGTTGTAAAAACAAAGAGTAAAAATTTCTTCATAATAAAAATAATTAAGAAAATATTCATTTAGGAGGCTTTACACCCCCAAATGCAAATATATAAACAAACGAGCGAGAAATATGAAGTGAAGTGA
>JAUNQV010000023.1:24266-24550 GCA_030535995.1 Bacteroidales bacterium | reverse complement strand
TAAATGATGATTCAAATATTCCGTTTATCCATCCAATAATACGTGCTATTATCATTCATTTTATGATAGCTTACATTCATCCATTTGTGGATGGCAATGGAAGGACTGCGAGAGCTCTGTTTTATTGGTATATGCTTAGAAAAGGGTATTGGCTAACGGAATTTCTATCGATTTCAAGAGTTATTTATAGGTCTAAGAAAGGTTATGAAAAAGCATATCTTTATACAGAAAATGATGATAATGATATTGGATATTTCATAATATACAATTTAAGAACTCTTGAT
>JAUNQV010000023.1:0-24256 GCA_030535995.1 Bacteroidales bacterium | reverse complement strand
CTAGTGAAGAGAATGCTGTTTCAGACTTTATTAAATTAGGTGCCTTTAATGAAAGGCAGGCTGTTATTCTGAATTTAGTGAAAAATAACCCTAAAATTTTATTTACTATAAAGGAATTGCAGAATCGATTCTCAGTAAGTCATCCAACAGTGAAGTTGGATGTTGATGCCTTGGTTGAAAAAGGATTACTAGATAAAATACCTGTAAATAAAGTGAAGTTTAATTATATAAAGGGACATAATTTTGATAAATTGTTTTCAGAAGATTAACCGTCTGCAATATGCAGTTATTGCCGTCCTCAAATTGTAGACGCTCACGCCTTCAATTTGCAGTGCATATAATAATATATAAGAAAAAATAATTCAAATGCCTCTCGTTCAGTTGATGGTGGGCAAATGTGTGTCGAAACAAATGACTGTGCAATTTCTTTTCAATACCTGCCTCTTTTCCCCCTTGCTTTATTGTAACAAAAAAGAGTCCCAAATTTCTTTGGAACTCTTTTTGCGGTGCGTACGGGACTCGTAACCGGCTTGCCGCTTTGCTTGCAAAGAACCCTGACCCCGGGTCACGGGGAGAGTATATACAAAAAAAGAAGAAACCTTGCGGTTTCTTCTTGCGGTGCGTACGGGACTCGAACCCGTGACCCCCTGCGTGACAGGCAGATATTCTAACCAACTGAACTAACGCACCAATATGTTTCTGCTTTGTTTGTATCTCAAAGCGAGTGCAAAGGTATGCATTATTTTTTAATCTGCAAACTTTTTGGTATATTTTTTGTGTGTAAACCACATTTTTTTCTCTTTTTTTCAAAAATAGTGTGTTATTCGGCAATTTTTTGCACTAAAACAACATTTATGTAATCTTTGTTTCGGCGTAGCCAGTGCTTGAGTGTTGCACTCTCTTTGAAGCCTGCGCTGCGGAACAGGTTGAGGCTGGCTGTGTTGTTTTCGGGTATGTAGGCATAGAGCTGGTGTATATGTAGTCTATGTATTGCATAGTTGCATAGCAGTTCCAGTGCATGTGTTGCTATTCCTTTTCCGCGGTATTGGCTTGTGAGCCCTATGCATACCTCGGCTCGTGAGTTAAGCGGGTCGTAGTCGGCCAGGTCTATCATACCGGCTTTTTCTCCATTGTTGAGCTCTATAATGAAGCGTGCCTGGCGTTCGGTAAAAATATCCTGACGGCTTTGTTGTAGGTATTCGCGCAGTGTGTAGCGTGAGTAGGGTAGCAGGGTGCTTCCAATTTCCCACAGTTCTGTGTCGTTCTCCATTGAGTATAGGAGTTCGAGATCTTCGGGTTCGGGTGAGCGAAGAGCGAGTATATCGTCTTTAAGCCAGCTGCTCATACAATAAGTTGATTGTTCTATTGTTATTTGAAATGTTGTTCCTTAAATTTCAATTATACCTTTGGTGTTGTATATTACACCATCGGTAATGAGAATTTTTGTTTTTGGAGAATAGGTGGCAATCTTCAGTGATTGTCCTTTAAGGTTCTGGAGTGTCTTTAATACTGTATCGTATGATATTGCAGAGGTATCGAAGAGTATGTGGTTATAATCTCCCGGGTTGGAAATTCTCACCTTTCCGGTCTTCAGTTGCTCTTCATTGGCTTCTATGAACTTGTGGCCTTTATCTATTCCGCTGTTTTTGAGCAGTGTTTCAATTTCGCTATGTACCTCTTTGGGCCCTACTATAATGAAACGCTGTGCCGGTTCTACCTTGCGTGTATCCCAGTCGTTTCCAAGGAAAAGTGGGTTAATGTAGTGTATACGGAATTTCAGCATATACACCACTAACTTTAGAGGAATATATGACAGTATATAGTACAGCGGGTTATGTTTCTTGAAGAATATCTGCAACGAGTAATAGAGCCAATAACGGTATTTAAGGCGGCTTTTTACGGAGCTTTCGCCTTTGTAGTGAAGTATCGGGTGTGGTAGATAGTAGTTCTTGGCACCCGATTTTAGTATTCTGTACGAAAGGTCGCTATCTTCCCAGTACATGAAGAATTTGTCGTCGAGGAAACCTATCTCTTTGAGTTTTTCGTGTCTGAGGAACATGAATGCTCCCGAAACCATCTCTATTTGGTTGACCTCGTCTTCGGGGAGATAGCTCATGTAGTAGTGTCCGAAGAGTCTGCTTTTTGAGAACCATTTGCTCAAGCCTGTTGCCTTGCATATACCTACCCATGGTGTTACTATACCACGGCGGCTTTCAAGGGCAAAGTTACCGTCCTTATTAAGCATTTTAACTCCGGTGGCACCTACGTCGGGGTTGTTGTCCATGAATTTTATACACCCCTCTATTGCTTCTTTTGTGACAATTGTGTCGGGGTTGAGCATGAGAACATATTCTCCCTGTGCGTATGTGAATGCCATGTTGTTGGCACGCGAAAAGCCGTAGTTCTCGCTGTTCGCTACCCATCTTATATTTTTGAAACGCGATGTAATATATTCGGTAGAGCCGTCGGTAGAGGCATTGTCAATGACAATAACCTCATGCTCTATTCCTGCTGTGGCCTGCTCAAGAGAGCAGAGGCACTGCTCAAGGAAGTATTTTACATTGTAGCTTATTATTACAACCGACAGTTTCACAGTTCCGTTACTTTTTAATTGTTCAAGCCTTGGAGGTAATCCTCAAGTACAAGTTTTGTAGGGTAGCTATATATGAGTGACCCATAGGCAAGTATTGCGCAATAGAGTGCACCTTCGTAGTTGAGCCCATAATATGCGAATTCGCTGACAATAATAGCGATAAACAGCAGAAATACTCTGCGGAGTGTGTTTTTGCTGTATATCTTCAGGAATTCACGTTCGCTGGCACCCTTTGCTTTTTTCAGGTTGTTTGAAAATCCTTTTATAGCCAACGGAATCAATATTACAGTGAGCATCACTGTCACAACCTGAACAATGTATACTGCTGTATTTGAGAGAACAGTAAGCAATGCACCCTTGTACAGGTAACCACATTCAAAGGCAACAACAACCAACAGTGCAGCAATGAATGAGACTGCGTAATTGACTCTCAACGATTTTAAAATTCTATCTTTTTGCATCATATAACGGATTTTCCGGTAAAGGGCATGCGGTTTACAATTGAACTTCCAAGGGTAACCTCGTCGGCATATTCAAGCTCGTCACCAATGGCAATACCTCGTGCTATAACCGATAATTTAACCCCTGTCTGCGACAATTTACGGTAAATGTAGAAATTTGTAGTGTCGCCCTCCATGGTAGAGCTCAATGCCAGTATAACCTCTTTTATCTCCCCTGTTGAAACACGTTCAACCAATGTGGCAATATTGAGGTCGCTTGGCGAAACGCCGTCCATGGGAGAGATAACCCCTCCAAGAACATGGTATACACCACGGTATTGCATGGTGTTCTCCACAGCCATTACATCCTGTATATTCTCAACAACACATACAATGCTTTGGTCGCGCATGGGGTTTGAGCATATCGGGCATATATCAGTGTCCGATATACTGTGGCACACCTTGCAGTATTTAGCCTCCTTTTTTAATGTGATTATGGCATTTGAGAAGCCTTCGACCTCCTCCTCCTTTTTGCGGAGAAGATGCAGTACCAGGCGGGTTGCTGTCTTGCGCCCGATACCCGGAAGTTTTGTAAATTCCTTTACAGCCCTCTCGAGCAGTGTCGATGGATATTCCTGGTTCATTTACTCTTTTTTCTGTATTTTTGGAGCACCTTGGTTTTCCTGTGCCAAAAAACTTGGCGAAGATACTCAAAAAAAACGACAAAAAGGTGTAAAGTATGCACTATCTTGCCTAATGATATAACGGCAGAGCTTTTATATTATTGTACCGTCACTCAATTTCAACAGTAATTGAAGCGGGGAATATACGTTCGGGGTCAAAGAACTCTGCGCAACTCCTAATAAAATCCTGCATGCGTGGTGTAACCTTTCCGTTGAAGGCCTCTTTCCCGTTTACAATTACTTTAATGGGTTGTGAAAGGTCGAATAGCTGTTCGTTTATATATATTGTTACATTTCCTCTGTTTGCCGTTGAATAACTCTTTTCAAAGAACATGGGAATTCCACCCAGTTCTTTTGTTGTGGTGTAAACGACATTCTTTACAACAAGTTCAATGGTGTTGTCTGTAATTGACATCTCGTAGCATGTACGTTCTTCATCATTCACTGTTGAGGGCTCGTTTACCTTGAGGTTGTAGAAACAGGTGCGCTTGCGGCCATACATATCGTAGTTCTCCCAATAAAAATAGCGCGGATGAGCCTGGCGTGTATGTTTTACAAGCCATGGTGTGGTCTTGTCATAATCGATGCCGTGCCCCATGCCGGGAACAATTTCAACAAAATGGTTGTAGAGGCCGGGATGGCTATTCTGCAGGCTGTCAATTACCGCAGATAGGTTATGCGTCATTATATTGCGCCCGAAGCCGTAGTCTTTTTCGCCTGTACGCAGTGAGAATGCAATGTTTGCAAGGTTTTCGGCCGGAGCATTCTTCAATGGCTCACCACCGGCCATAGGGCCGGCTCCGGCAAGGTAATCGGCATAGAACGAAGCCAATCGCTGACTGCCGTATCCTCCCTCCGATATTCCATAGAAATATATTCTGTTTGCATCGATGTAGCCCGATGCAAATGCCAAGCGAAGAAGCTTTTCCCATGCCCATTGCTTGCTTTGTATAGCCCATCTGTAATGGTCCTCCCGTGGAATTTGTGGAATGAAATGCAGCGATGGGGCATCGTTGTAGCTGCTGCATAGCCTGAATCCTGTTTCCCATTCACGTATTTTGTTCCCGGAGCCATGCATGTATAGCAGCAGCGGATAGCCCTTACCAGGCTGCTCACCTTTCTTTATAAAGTAATATGGCATTATGGCATCGGCCTCAAGCTCTTGCGGCAGTTTCCAATAGCCGGTATCTCTTGCCTCGTCTTGTGCAAAGGGTGTCATAAGTTCCTTGCCGTCGAATTCGGCAACAGCTTCGCACCAGTATTTCCAAACTCTTTCTCTCACCTCTTCAATATCATCGGTTGCAACTTTTTTATTGTTTGTATATGTACCTCCACCATTTTGCATGGTAGAGATGAAGAACTCTTTTATCTTCCTTGCTTTGCGTCCTTGCAGGCCAAATGCATTCGAAGCAAGCACAAAACATGCCATTAAGGCTGTTATGAGAAATCTTTTCATAAGTAATAATATATTTTCCGCTAAAATAATTAAACTTTGTCAATAAGCAAAAAATATAATGAGGCTGACTAAAAAGGCTCTTTTGTTGTTACGCTTGCCCGAAAAATACTCATTTACGCTTAGTAAATTAACCCACTAAGTGGCTTTTCCTCCTCGTAGCTCGGCATAGAATACAAGCATTCTCTGCTCTCGCATTACAGCGTCGGTTGCGTTTTTTCGGGCTTCGCAAGCCTAAAAATAGCTCTTTTTATCCAACCTCCCTACCAATGAGGGTGACCCTTTTGGGTCACCCTCATTAGAATTAACTATCTGTCTGCAATCAGTTTCCTGCAGCTACCTTTATTCGCTTTATACCGCCAGTGGGGCTTTCTATGCAAACCACATACAATCCTTTTTCAACTGCAATTGTTGTAGCTGTGCCGTTATATACTCTGTTGCCGTCAACACTGTATACAGTTATTGTATCACCCTCTTTTGTACCGCATACATGAATGTTGCCATCGGCAGCATATACGGTTGCCTCTGTTCCGTCAATCTCCTCAATGGCTGTTGCATCACCAACCCAGAATTCACCGTTTCCTGCAATAGTCAAATCGTTGTTCGACAGGTAGCCAATCCTTTTCTTGTCACTGTCGTAGCATACAATACTCATGTTGTAGAGCCCTAATTTTGTGTTAGCTGCACATGTACATGGTATTGTAACATCTGTAATCTCACCCTCCTTTACCGAAACAGGAATATATTCACTCTTTATAACAGCTGTAATACCGGAGGTTATGCTAACCTTTACATAGCCGTCAAAATCTCCGTTCAAGGCAGCAAACTTCGCTTTTACATCGAAGTCATTTCCCTGTACTACAACCTTGCCGTTGTTTATTTCCATTACATCGGCAGCATAAAGAATCGGTGTATCATCTTTCAAGACATTGAAGATACAGGTTTCTGTAGAATGTTTTACAGCAGTCCATCCGTTCTTCTGTTCGCGGAAGAAGAGAGAGTATCTGCCGGCAGCAAGTTTCGGGAAAAATCCAGTAGAGCTATAGTTTAATAGTACACTGCTCCCCTGTGCCAGGTTTTCGATATTGTATTTTTCCAACAACAGTTCCTCGCCCGTAGAGTGGTTCTTAATAAAGAGTCCCAGCGTTCCTGTGTATGCCGAATTGTCTAT
Source organism: Bacteroidales bacterium (assembly GCA_030535995.1). Classification (GTDB taxonomy): domain Bacteria; phylum Bacteroidota; class Bacteroidia; order Bacteroidales; family Bacteroidaceae; genus HGM04593. The sequence continues at coordinate 17,916 of JAUNQV010000023.1, read as the reverse complement.
AGAGATGTTTTTTATTGTTGCATTCACACTCATTTTCTTGCCTTGCGAAACATTGTTTGCACTCATTGACGCTACAGAAGGAACCGGACCTTCGGGTAATTTGGTTATTGTCAACACTTCGCCCTTTCCCTCAACTGTCAGCAGGTTGTTGTAATCAACATCCTTGCTGTGGTCAGTGTAGTAGTTCCTCATATTGTACACAAACGATATGTAGTAGTTGCCAACAGCTTTAAACCTTTCGTTTGTAATGAATTCGACGTAAATATTCCTATTGTCGTAAACATCAATTACCGCAGCGTTATCAGATATCACACGGCTTGTGTATGTGCCGTCGGGCTGTTGTGTGTTAAGTACAGGCACAACAAGTATAGTGGAGTTTACATTGTTGCGGTTTATAAACTCTGCTGTGAAAGAGAGCCTGTCACCAAGGAACATCGGTGATATAATGTAATTTATATCAGCCAACTCAACCTGCGGTGTAGCCTTGCGCAAAGTTACTTTGGTACCGTCCAATACCAATTGCAGGTTGTTGTCACCTGGCATTGGAACAAACTCGCCGCTATTGTTCTTGTAACATATCTTTATGTTATGGGTACCCTGTTCAATTCCGTTAAGGTCGTAACTGAATGTCAAATAGTAACCGGAACTTTTATTGAAAGCCAAAGAGAGGTTTGCACCTTCAACCTCGTCGTAGTAGTATTCCCCTTCACTCTCCTCGAATGCTATTGCAATATTTGTGTTTACCGAGGAGTGTGACCAGTTGAGGAAGAATGTGCCTATCTTGAAACCTACAGTTCCTGTTGAAACATTCGTTACATATTCATTTATTTCGGCAGGGCTTTGAGCTGTGTCGTTAGGGTCGTATATTGTAGTGTAGTACATTGTCGGGTCGCCTATTCTGTTTGCTTCGCCGGTGCCGCGCGGGCGTATATTGGCTACTATGGCCTGTGCTACATTGTAGCGGCCCGAGCCACCTCCGGTACCTGTACCTTCGGGTTGCATGTAGGTCATGTCGAAGTAGCCGTTGTAGCTTCCGTCCCATCCCCAGTCTATGTGCAATAGGTTATTCTCGTCAATTCCGTCGCACACGAATGCGTGTCCCGAAGAGAAAGACTGGCCCTGGCCGGAGAAAAGAACCGGTTGTCGCGCCTCAAGGTTCTCTCTTATGATGGCTACAAACTCCTCTTCGGTTGTTTCGCTGCGGCGTAAAACCATTGCATCGGGCGAGTAGTCGAATACATTCACCAATGCGTGTGAAACATATATCTCGGAGCTGCCGGTGCCTTCAAGTGCATAATTGCTCTGTATTGCCTTGCCTACATCAACCATGAGCTGTGCAACAGCATTGGCCTCTTCGGCGGTATATGTTCCTCTGTAATGGGGAAGCATCTTTTCCCACTCATAGACATTGTTCCTGATGTTTATGAATTCATTCTTTTGGGTAATATTGTTATACCAGTTTATTGAGGCCTTCGGTTTTTCGGGCCATTCATGGAATTTCATTATCTGTGCCATAGCGGTTGCTGTACAGCCGGTAGGAGCTTTTCTTCCGCTTATCTCGGGGCACAGGTCGTTATATGGCGCGTTCTGGTTCCAGCTTGTTGTGAGCATTGGCTCTACTTTGCTTCCTTTTGCAGTGGCGCGTGTAATTACAGGCCCAATGTTGTTTTCGCGTACATCATCGACATAGTCGCTGTACTCATCGAGCCATGCCAAAAGGGCAGCAGGCATCTCCTGTGCTGTTTCAAACGAGGTTGTAGAATAACCCACAAGCGGGGAGAGCCTGTCTTCGCCCGAAACAATGACAAATCCCTTGTTGTCCTCCGGAACGAAAAGATAATATTGCGGTGCCTTGTCGGCAGTTTCACCCACGCGGCTTCCCGCCTTCTGTATGTCGTCTGTGGTATACAGTTTAAGCTTTGCAGCACCACTGTTCTTTGAATTCCAGAATTCTGTAGCAGTCTTCAGTGCCTTTTCGGGTTCAACCGGGTTGGCAAACAGGGTTGCTGTTGCTAATGAAAGAAGTAATAAAAAGGTAGATAATTTTCTCATAAAGTTGCTTTTGTAATGTTATTGCGCGAAAGTATGTTAAAAAGTTTGTCTATACAAGCAAGTCGGCTACTTTTTGTAAAACCGGTACGATGTATTGCGCACTTTTTGTTTAAAATTATATAAAACCACTATGAGATACATTGCTTTTAGCAACTTATAATGATTTACGGGCTCTGTTTTATGGAGTATTTTTGCATCGTAATTCAAATAAACGGCTTTTTGAACAAGAGTTGTCAAGAAAATAAATAAAAAGAATATGAAAAAACTGATTTTTACACTTTTGTTATGTATGGCAGGTGCAGCCTTGCAGGCAGCAGGTGCCCCGGCCATAAAAGAGGGCAATATGATTTCGGGCCATGTAATCGAGGATGGCAACGAGGATGATATTGCCTATGCTTCAATTCTTATAGTGGAAACGGGCGACGGTACAATGAGTAATGAACAGGGGCAGTTCGAGTTCCGTAATCTGGCTCCCGGCAAGTATACCCTGCGTGTTTCGGCAGTGGGGTATACAACAGTTACCAAAGAGGTTACAGTGAGCAGGGAATATACAACAGTTGTCCATTTCAAGCTGAAAGTGGAGAATGTTACCATTGACGAGGTTGTAGTCTCGGCCAACAGAAACGAGATAAGCCGTTGGGAGGCTCCCGTTGTAGTTTCGGTAGCTTCGAAGAAACTGTTTGAGACTGTAAATTCGCTCGATCTCGCCAAGAGCCTGAATTATGTAACAGGTCTGCGTGTAGAGAATAACTGTCAGAACTGCGGCTTTCCGCAGGTACGTATAAATGGTCTCGAAGGTCCCTACTCTCAAATACTCATCAACAGCCGTCCTGTAGTGAGTGCTTTGAGTGGAGTGTATGGTCTTGAGCAGATACCGGTGAATATGATAGAGCGTGTGGAGGTTGTACGCGGTGGCGGTTCGGCACTGTTCGGTGCCAATGCTGTTGGCGGTACAGTAAACATCATAACAAAAGACCCTACAAGCAACTCCTTTTCAATATCTTCGAATTTCGCATGTTACGATGGCAGCAGCTGGGAGCAGAGTGTGGGAGCGAATGTATCACTCGTTTCAAAAGACAACTCATACGGTATTGCTGTTTATGAAAATTACCGTAACCGTAACCCTTATGACCACGATGGAGATGGCTTTTCGGAACTTGGAAAAACCAATATAAATACATTTGGTTTGCGCACCTTCTACCGCCCTACACACACCAGTCGCTTGAGTGTTGAGTACCATACTACAAAAGAGATGCGCCGTGGTGGCAATAAGTTCGAGCTCCAGCCGCATGAGAGTGACATTACCGAACAGACCGAGCACATAATAAACAGCGGTGGCGTTGCCTATGACCTGGGATGGCATGGCTACAAGAACAAGATTTCATTCTTTGCCTCCGTGCAGCACATAGACCGCAGCAGCTACTATGGTGCACAGCGCGACCCTAATGCTTATGGCAAGACCGATGACCTCACATGGATAGCCGGTGCAACATATACCGGCAGTTTCAATAACTTCATATTCTCGCCGGCTACCTTGACCGCCGGTGCAGAGTATCAGGAGAACAGCCTGCACGACATAATGACCGGCTACAAGCGCGACATGAAACAGGATGTGCGCATTGCAAGCACATTCTTGCAGAGCGAGTGGGATATGCATCTCTTCTCACTGTTGTTGGGAGCGCGCATCGACAAGCACAACCTTATCGATAATCCCATATTCAGCCCGCGTGTCAATCTTCTTTACAAGCCCGGCCGCAATTTCCAGGCACGCCTTACCTACTCAACAGGTTTCCGTGCACCGCAGGCATACGATGAAGACCTTCATGTGACAGCCGTTGGTGGAGAGGGTGTGCAGATACAGCTTGCCGATAACCTTAAAGAGGAGCGTTCCAACAGTTTCAGCGGTTCTATCGACTGGACAACAAATTTCGGCCACTGGCAGGCAAATATACTTCTCGAAGGTTTCTACACCAGCCTCGATGATGTGTTCATTGTAGAGGATATAGGAACAAATGATAATGGCTTCTCAATTAAAGAGCGCCGCAATGGTGAGGGAGCGAAGGTATACGGTGCAAATATCGATGCAAAGATAGCTCATGGCAAGGATGTTTCGTTGCAGGTAGGCTTTACTGCGCAGAGAAGCCGTTACAAACAGGCCGAGGCTTGGACCGAGGTCGATGGTGTGGCGCTCACAACAAAGCGCATGATGCGCACCCCCGATTTTTATGGCTATTTTACACTTGCAACCTCTCCTCTCAAGAATCTCGATCTCTCACTATCGGGAACATATACAGGCTCAATGATAGTACCGCACTATGCCGGATACATTGAGAACGACCGCATGGAGACAACTCCCGATTTCTTCGACCTCAACTTCAAGACCGGGTATACCTTTGTTCTGCGCGACCACATAAACCTCCAAGTCAATGCCGGAGTACAGAACATCTTCAACAGTTTCCAAGGCGACCTTGACAAGGGTGAGTTCCGAGACTCGGGTTATTTCTACGGCCCGACACAGCCGCGTACGTTCTTCGTAGGCATAAAGATTACACAATAAACCATAGATTAAGAGGGTGGCCGCGGCCACCCTCTTAATCTATGACAATGGTGAATGTAACTTTCTCGTTGCTATTATGCGAGAGATAAAGAGCTCCGCCGTGCAGGCGTATAATCTGCTTCGATAGTGCAAGACCTATTCCCGAGCCATCGGCTTTTGTTGTAAAGAAAGGGGTGAATATATTCTCGGCAATATCGGCCGGTATTGCCCCTCCGTTATTGCTTATCTCAATATAAACCTTTTCGTCATCGGCAATATGCGAGCAAATATCGATGCGGCCATTCTCTTTTTGTCCAACAGTAGCTTCAGTGCCATTCTTCAGCAGGTTTACAAGTACTTGCGATAGCTGGTTACGGTCGGCATAAAGCATGGTGTCTGCAGGTGATATGTCTATTTTTAAATTCGCTTTGCCGATATCAATCAGTGCTACAGATTCGTTTATGAGGTCTATCAAGTGAAAAGCCGACTTCACCGGTGGTGGTGTGCGTGTTACCGAGCGGAATGAGTCGACAAAACGCATTAGCCTGTCGCTGGTAGAGTGTATCGTTTCCAGCCCTTGATGCATTGTAGATGGCTCGTTGTTGCAATGAAGCAAGGTGTTGCTGATGGATGTGACCGGTGCCAATGAGTTCATTATTTCATGGGTGAGTATGCGTGTCAGTTTTTCCCATGCAAGTCCCTCTTGTGTATCAAGTTCCTTGTTTATGTTTTCTATTGACACCACGCGCATGTTATGTCCTTCGTATTGCATCGATGAACAGTTCAGCAGTAGATTTACATCGCCGCTCTCCGTTGCAAAGCATACACTTTTCTGCTCCAATGGGGTAATGGCAAGCAATGTATCGGCAAGGTCGGGCGATATCTGGCGCAACCTATCGGCATGACCAAGCATAGGCACTCCCAAAAGATTCATGGCTTTGCTGTTGTACTGCTTTACCGCACCGTTTTCTAGCAGAATGATAATACCAATGTTGGCACACTCTATTACCGTTTCGAAGTACTTTTCTTTTTCGGTAGCTTTCATTTTAGCCTCATCGAGCACCTCTTTTATTCTGTTGAGCGAATAGTTGAGAACTGCATGTTCGGTGTGTAGCGGGTTGTCGACGAAACGGAAAGAGAAATCGTTGTTGCGTACAGCACTGAATATGAAATCGAGGTTCTTGATAATTTTCCTATAGATATTTACAAGTCTCCAGGTCAATACTATAACCAATATAGCGGCCGGAAACAGAAAACCGTAAAGTTCACACGCTACAAGCCACCCCAAAAGCATGCCCGCTGCCACTTGAAGAAAAACAAGCAGCAACAGCCTGAAAAGAGGTAGCCTGCGATTTGTCATAATCCGTATCGTTTGATTTTATTGTATAATGTCTGTCTTGTTATACCCAATCTTTGTGCAACCATCGTGAGGTTTCCACCGCACGACTCTATTGCATCGGCAATTGCTGTACGCTCCATCTCTTCAAGTGTCGAAGCGGTGCTGCGTGCCTGAACTTGTGGTGTGTAGAGCTGAAGGTGTTCTGTAGTAATCTCATCACCGTCGCACATAATCACAGCTTTCTCAATTATATTCTGCAATTCCCTGATGTTTCCCTCGAACGTATGTGCAATCAGCTTTGCAGCAGCCTCTTGTGATAAGCCTATCGGTTGTTTTTTATATCTTTCGCAAAAGAACTTGAGGAAAATCTCTGCAAGCGGAACAATATCCACGGCACGTTTTCTCAAAGGTGGGAGGTTGATGTGAATGGTGTTTATACGAAAGAGAAGGTCTTGCCTGAATTCACCTCTTTCTGCCATGGAGAAGAGGTCGCGGTTCGTTGCAGCTACAAGGCGTACATCTATTGATTTTGGGCTGTTCCCGCCTACGGGTGTAACCATACGGTTCTGCAGTGCAACAAGCATTTTCGCCTGCAGGTGCAACGGCAAGTTCCCAATCTCGTCCATGAACAGCGTAGAGCCGTTTGCGGCAACCATCTTACCATCGCGGTCGCTGTAGGCATCGGTAAAGGCTCCCTTCTTGTGCCCGAAAAGTTCGCTCTCGAATAGCTGGTCGGGTATGGCACCCATGTCCAAGGATATCATCTCTTTTCCGCAGCGCGGAGAAAGGCGATGTATCTCACGTGCAAGCAGCTCTTTTCCCGTACCGTTCTCGCCTGTAATGAGAACATTTGCATCGGTTACAGCCACACGCTCGACTACAGTGCGTATATGTGCCATTTCGGCACTTGTGCCCCAGAACATCGGCACCTCTTTGCGTTCGGGATTGGCGTTTTTCTTGCCTTTATCCTTGGAACTGTTTAGGGCATTCATCAATGTCTCAATCAGTTTGTCGTTGTTCCAGGGCTTTACAACAAAGTCGAATGCACCATGTTTCATAGCCTTAACAGCAAGGTCAATATCGGCGTATGCGGTAAATAGCACCACTTTAAGTTGTGGAAATTTTGCATTGGCCTCCTTGAGCCAGTATATACCCTCATTACCGCTGTTTATTCCTGCATTGAAATTCATGTCGAGCAGAAGCACATTGGGCTGCTCGGCGGCTATTGTAGAGAGCAACGTCGTCGGCGATGAGAGTGTCACCACCTTCGCAAAGTAACTGTCGGCAAGCAGTTTTACCGCCGACAGTATATTCCTGTTGTCATCTACTATAAGTAATGTTCCTCTCTTTGCCATAGCGCGAAGTTAATAATAATTATCAGAAACAGAACTAATATGGTTTTTTAATTTGACTTTACTACATCGGCAGGGTTCTCTGTCGCAGCCCTCCACGAGCGTAGGGTAACCAGCAGCACCGTCAAAGCCGCTACAATAACAAGCACGGCAAGCGGCAGCCACAATGAGAGTTCTATGCGGTTGACAAATCCCCGGAGCCAGTCGCTTGCAATAATCCAAGCAACGGGTGCAGCTACCGCAAAGCACACAACCACTATGAATAGGTAGCGGCGGTTGAACATTGCCACCACACCGCCATTTGTCGCACCATAGACCTTGCGTACAGCAATCTCGCTGCGACGGTGCTGTGTCTCGAAGAGCACAATGCCGAACACACCCATAAGTGATATTACAACAGCAATAAGCGCAAATAGAGAAATCATTACAGTCTGCTTCTTGGTATCGCCATAGACCTTTGCAATGGCATTGTCTACAAATTCAATCTCCGGTTCTTCGGCATTGGGCTCAATCTCTTTTGCAATGGCACGTATATCGGCACAAACCTCCTCAATATCCACATTCTTGCCAAGGCGTACATAGAAATACATACGGTAATCCGACGAGGCTTGACTGTAAAGCATCGTATTCATTTTGGTCTTGTTTGCCCCCACAAAGTTTATGTGAGGTATTATACCTATTATCTCTTCATTATCCCATTTGTCACCGATACCAAGCCCTGTTGCCTGTGCTGTGTAATCTGTTATCAAGTATCCGGGAGAGCCCTTAACAAAACCATGCCCCATTATTACAGGAATACCGAATACCTGCGGAGCATTGTGCCGCACATAATGTATCTGCATTTTCACAGTAACACCATCTATGAGCCTTGAATTGTAGTTGCCGGAACCGAAAAGTCCCCAATTTGTCGATGTCACAGCCTCTATATTAGGGTTTGCAGCAAGTTTCTCGATGAAAAGTTCATGTTTCGGTGCAAGGTCTTCCGATTTTATCATAAGCATATTCTCCCTATCCATACCAATATCGTAACGTACCATATAACTGTATTGCATGGAGAATACAAGTGCAAGAACCATAAGTACCATAGATACCGTAAACTGCAATGCCACAAGCCCCGAACGCAAGGCACGGCCGGCCTTTGAGTTTGCAAATCCTTTTCTGACAGCAAGCGAGGCATTGAAACCTGTAATGTAGAATGCAGGATAAACGGCTGCCGCTACAGCCATTATAATGGCAACTGTACACACAAGCACTACGCTTTCTGCATTATCGCCCATTGCCAACGAGAAGTTTACATACTCGTTTATACCGGTACCCTGTACGGCATTTATCATGTAAAAGGCAATGACAAGAGCAATAAGCACCAACCCTACGGCCTCAAAAATAAAGTTCCACCGCAATGTTTTGCTGCTTGCACCAAAAACCTTGCATATATTCACTGTACGCATGCGTACAGGCACAAGCGCTATGAAGAAGTTTACGAAATTTATGAAAGCCACAATTACAATTACCAGAGCAATTGCAAGCTGTGTAATCGTTGTGCCGACGGAACCGTTCAAGTAATTTTCAAACTGCGTATTGAAATAAAACTCATCCATAGGTACAAGTTTTATTTCCAGTTTACACAGTTTCTCTTTCTCCTCCTTGCTGATTTTGGCTCCTGTTGCGGCCACATATTGCTCATACATACCTTCGTTGAATTCATAGTACCTCTTTTGCCACAAAGCAATATATTCATCAGTGCCGGCCCCTTCCCGGAACTTCACGAATACCGAATAGTTCCAGTTGTTGTTTACCAAACCGTCTTTCCTGTTGTCGTTGCGGAATATGTGCCGTCCGCCAAGAATGGTATTCTCGTCAAAATCCTCGAATATTGCAACAACCGTGAGCGGTGTACCCGGTGCAAGTTCTCCCTCTTCGAGTTTGATGACATCTCCAACAGTTATACCCATTGTCTTTGCCATGCTCTCCGACACCACAGCAGCATTCATCTGCCCGAAGTCTTCGGCGTTTCCTGCAACAATGCCGAACGAGAATACATCGAGCAGTGTGCTGTTGCATTTGGTAACACCGCATTTGAACTTCTCATAGCCATTCCCGTTGCCATTTATCCACACATGGGTGGGGCTCTCATACCACGCCATTGAGGCAATGCTCTCAACAACAGGCAAAGCCTCTGCGGTTTCGTATGAAACAGGATTGGGCGCATTTTCATTATAGCGTCCCAACATTTCGCTGTAAGGCGATATCATATATATCCGCTCATTGTCCTTAATGGAACCGTTGTAGGTGAAAGCACTGTACACCTGTGCCATTATAATGTAGAAGGCAGCAAAGGCCAGTGCCAACCCTGCAATATTCAGCAGCGAGGCAATCTTATATCTTTTGAGCGTGGTTATAAAATTCTTTAATGCTATTTTCATTGTTTTATATTTTTATGGAGCCTCTGTTTTTGCGATTCTTCTCTGCGCTCGTAATGAACAGTTTTTCAATTATTCCTTTTTATCATCTCTACAGGGTTCTCGTTTGCGGCACGCCACGATAGCAACAGCTGCACCGCATATACAAATGCCATCACAGCCAGTACCCCGGCAATATATATCCACACGGGCACATTGCAACGCATTTGCGCAAGAGTAGAGAGCCACTCGTCGTTGAGCCACACGGCTATGGCAACACCGCACACTGCTGCCGGGAGTACAATCCACAGTAGCCTTGTTCCAAGAACCATAAGCACTTCGTTTGTCGTGGCACCGCACACCTTGCGCACTGCAATCTCCTTGCGGCGGCGCGCCATTTCACCCTGCAGGTAACCGCACAGGCCGATGAAAGCTATCAGCAACACAACTGCGGCAACAACAAACATACCGTCGCGCATGCGCTTTACAGGAGCAAATGTTATATCTATCCAGTCGCTGTAAGGTATAATCTTGTACTTGTAGTATCCGTCATATACCGATGCTATGGCATCATCCAGCGCCTTCACATTCTCTTTGTCAATATCCTTCATCAGAATATTGTAAAGTACCACCACTCTGTATTCAGGAGCCAGGTCGCTCAAGTAAGGTACCGTATGCAGCAAAATTGGCTTTGCCACGCCGGTACTCATCATGCGGTAGTCGGCAATGACACCCACTATCTCAAAAGGCACCATTGAACTGTCGTATATGATTTTGCCTATGGGAGAGTCTTTCCACCCGCGCATCTCGACATACGTCTCGTTTACAATGACCTTGTCGGCACCGTCAGTAGGCAGGAAGTTACGTCCCTGCACAATCCTCATCTGCATCGACGGTATATAGTTCTCATCGACTATATCCCAACGGCAAGAGAAGAGCAGGTTACCCTCTTCATCCACGCATGGCATTCCCGAATATCCCGACAAGGGCGATGAAGACGACATTCCGGCATTCTCCACAAAAGGCAGGCTGCGCAGTTTGTCGGCAATGACTCCGGCATTCTTAATTTCGGTCGAGAGTTCAAGCGCCATGAGCCTGTCGAATTTATAGCCATAATCGGAATTCATGATATAAGACACCTGTCTGTTGCTCACCAAGAGGAATATCACCACAGCCACAGCCATTGTCACTTGCAGGAAGAGCAGTGATTTTTTCCACCACGCCCTGTTGTCCCCGCCACGGCGAAAAGCATAGTTTATGCTCACCGCCGAGAATATCACCGCCGGCACAATGCCCGCAACAGCAAAAGCCAACAGACACACGACAAGAGGAATCCATATACGTTCTGGTGCAAAGAGGTCGCTCACCTTGTAGCCGAGGAGGTCAAATATCTCGCCATGCAGGGTTGCGATAAGAACGGTTGCAACAGCTACAGAGACAAGCAATATGAGAAGTGTCTCGGCAAGCAGCATGCTGAATACAGTTGCGCGCGAGGCTCCGTTGCACTTCATTGTAGCAATCGTGCGGCTGCGCTCGGCAAGCGAGGATATTGTAAGCAGCACATAGTTGAGGCAGGCCACAACGAGAGCCAGCAAGGCTATAGCCGAATATATCATCTGCATCTGCTTCACATCACTCTCTACGTAGATTGTAGATGTGAGAGGTACAAAACAGTATGTAATCTGCCACTCCTTGCAATGCTCCTCAATGCCGTGCTTTCTTATAAATTCGGGCATCGCAGCCTCAACCTCGGCAATATCGGCATTCTCACATAGCTTTATAAATGTCGTATAGCTGTCTTGGCCGGTCCATATCTCATTGTCCTCATCATACGGCAAGTGTTCAAGTATATCAAAATCGCCTATCGACTGGTTTACACGTGGTGTTTCAAAGACACCGGCAACAACTTCATTTCCCAGTTTCTTGTCAAGCGGCTCCTCATCACCGAACATCTTTTTGGCAAGACGCTCCGAAATCATTATCTCGCCGGCGGCTTTGCCCTCGCTGCTAAGTATTCGGTGAGGGTCGCCACTGATAACCCCAAAGTCAAGGACATCGAAAAGAGTGCTGTTGGTCTGTAATGCTGTAGCCTCCATCAGATTGTCTGTAGTGCCAAATATCTTCTGCACCTCAATGAAGTGTACAGCAGCCTCAACCTGGGGTATATCAGCGACAAGGTTCGGGGCAAGCGGCTTAACCAGTTTATGTGCCATTCCGCCAATCTTCGGCGATTGTTCCCATACCTGGAATACCCTCTCCTTGTTAGGAAAGAAATTGTTGAAAGAGAGGTTGAGCCCCACGTACGAGAATACAAGAAGAGCTACAGCTACACCCAATGACAAAGAGAGAACTCTTGCCAAGGTATTGCCACGGCTTTTCAACAGGTAGCGGAATGAATAATTCAGTGTTTGCATAAGAAGTTGTTTAAATACAGTTCAATTGTTTGAGATGTCTCGCATGCGCTCGACATGACAATGCAGTTCATAATATCCTCGCACAGTTCATCCCGACATAGCGCTCGTTACTTTCATCTTTGCTCTTTGCTCTGTCCGGTACAATGGTTTTTACAGTTTGTTTGCCACATCGGTAACTATCTGTCCATCGAACAGGCAGATAGTACGCGATGCATACTGCGCATCGTGTTGCGAGTGGGTAACCATGATAATGGTTGTTCCTTCGCGGTTGAGCTCCTGAAGAAGGAGCATTACCTCCTGTCCGTTCTTAGAATCGAGGTTACCGGTAGGCTCATCGGCAAGGACAAGCTTCGGGTTGGATATTACGGCACGCGCAATTGCTACACGCTGCTGCTGACCACCGGAGAGCTGTTGCGGGAAGTGGCCGGCACGGTGCGAAATGTTCATGCGCTCAAGAATTTCATTAACACGCTTTTTACGTTCCGATGCCTTCACGCCCATATACACAAGCGGAAGCTCAACATTCTCGAACACTGTCATCTCATCGATAAGGTTGAACGACTGGAATACAAAACCGAGGTTGCCTTTGCGGAACTGGGTACGCTCTCTCTCGCGCAAGCCGCCTACCTCCTTGCCAAGCAAGGTGTATGTACCACCGGTGGGGTTGTCAAGCAGGCCCAGGATGTTGAGCAATGTTGATTTACCGCAACCCGAGGGGCCCATAACAGCCACGAACTCACCCTCCTTAACTTCAAAAGAAACACCGTTAAGGGCAATAGTCTCAATCTCTTCTGTAAAGAAACTCTTCTTCAAATTTTCTACTTTAAGCATAATCGTATTTTTTTAGTTATTAATATTGTTTTTCTACTTTTTTTGAGGTATTTCGCTTCGCTCAATATGACAAAATGCAATATGTATGCAATTCCGACCGAAGGAAAGAATCTCGTTCTTTTATTTACCGCGAAATAGCATCGACAGGGTTCTCATTCGCCGCACTCCATGAGTGGAGAGAAACGGTAACGATGGTAATCAACAGGATTACTCCCACAGCCAAAGCATATACCCACCACGACATCGGCGTACGATAGACATACTGCTGCATCCAGTTGTCGATGATGTAGTAGCTCACTGGTATTGCCACAGCCGAACAGATGGCCACAATATAAAGGTACTTACAGTTAAAGAATGTAAGTATCTCACTTACTGATGCTCCATGAACTCGGCGAATGCCTATCTCGCGACGGCGATACTGAGTCTCGAAGAGTACCAGGCCGAATACTCCGATAATTGAAATAATGATTGACAGGAACGAGAATAGCGTAACAAGTGTCGAGAGCTTGTCTTCCTTCTGGTAAATAATTTCAATCTCATCATCAAAAAACCTTACATTGATATTCTCGGGCACAACATCGGGAGAAAAACCAACAATCGTTTGGTGTATGTACTCTCTTACTTGCGCAATATCGGCACCCGCAACTGTACGTATATAAGCCCTGCGAGGCAAGTCCCAGCCATACTGGCCAAAGACAACAAAGACATACGGTTTGATGGTGTTTTGGGCTGATTGGAAATCAAAATCCTCACAAATACCGACCACTTGTGTTTGCATGTTGCTGATATGACCTTGTATTTTACTCTCAGAAGAAAGATTCATGTCTTTAGCAGCCTTCTCGTTGAATATCATTGCACCTGTCATCACCTCATTATCAGAAGGGATAAAGTCACGGCCTTCGACAATGTCAATCCCCATTACCTGCAAGAAGTTCCACGATACCGGATACACTCTGAAAGTGACATGTTGTCCATCTTCGGTCTTGCGCGACCACTCCATACTACCGCCAGAAATAAACTCTCCTTGTCCCCAAGCAACATCCATAATTTGAGGATTCTGTCTGAGTTTGTCCTCCAAAGCATTGCGTTTAGTATAGTCCATTGTGATTCCATCCTCTTTTGTCCAGCCATAAGTCGCATCGTATGGTATTTCTACGGTCAAGATATTCTCCTTGTCGAAGCCCATATCTCTTGTAAGCATATATTGATGTTGACGATAGATAAAGAGTGAGCAGATTATCAATGTAATGGAGATAAAATATTGTACTCCTACAAGTGCATAGCGCAAGATACGACCTGATTTTGATGCAGAGAAATCACCTTTGATAACAAATGCTGGCGAGAACCTGGTAATATACCACGCAGGGTATAACGAAACCACTATACCGAATAGAATTACACCCAAAGCAATGGCACCTGCCAACGACCAATTCTCGTTGATGGCAACCGAAGTCGAGATATACTCTTTAAGCGGTGTATCGGCAAACAGTGCCACAATGCCTGCTGCAACAATGAGTGATACAAGAATCAGCCCAATTGTCTCAAACAGGAAATTAAGACGCAGTTTTGCTGTAGGCGCACCAAAAATCTTGTAATTGTTCACAGCACGGATTCTGCTCGGAATCAGAGCAAAGAAGAAGTTTACAAAGTTGATAAACGAGATAACCAGAATCAATACAGCAATCGCAATGAGTGTGTATGTTGTCGTACGACTGCCTGATATTCCAATATTATGGGTATCCTCTGCAAAGAAAAGATCGTTGATAGGCATTAAGCGCGGTTTGATACGCGAGATCTGAACCTCTGCCTCCTGCTCACTAAGTCCTCTCTTTTGACAATCGTCAATAACATACTGATACATTTTCGCCTCGGCATCCTCGCGCGAAGCACCCTCTCTCAACAGTACATAGTATGGAGTACCCCAATTGCCCTCTTCTTCGGGTTTTGCTTTTGCCATATAGCAAAAACCATCAGACATGGCAATTGTAGATGGGCGTTGAAAGTCCTTGTAGATACCTACAACCGTAAACAGCAATTCACTGTCGGCATTCCGGCCATTATGCAACTTATCTCCCACTGAGATATTGCATCTCTTGGCAATACTCTCTGTTATGATAATGTCATATTCGGTGTGGAATGACGAAGCGCCGCCGGCAATAAATTCAAAAGGGAAAACCTCCAGCACCTCAGGTTCTGCAGCCCCGAATTTGATGACAAAATTCTCAATTGAACCATTACGCTTTACAGATACATCTCCAGAGTAGTACATTGCATCCTGTAACTCATAAATTGAGCCACCCGCCTCAACCTCAGGACAAACGGCACACATTTCATCCGGTGTCTGACGGTTCCAGCTGAAATCCCAACTGCCGTCACCTATCCACGAAGGATGCTCCAAACGATATATACGCTCCGAGTCCTTGATTACACGGTTATATGACATGTCGAACTTTACCTGCACTGCGATAAGATATACCGCAGCAAAGGCCACCGCCATACCAAGTATATTCAATGCAGAAGAAGTGATATACCTTTTCAGCAAGATTATGAAGTTCCTTAAATACATAATTGTCTTTTTATCATTTGTTAATTGCTTCAACAGGATTGTCATTAGCGGCCTTGTATGAACATGCGGTGACGGTAAGCACTGTTATAATGGCAACCAAAGCTATGGCAAGCAGGTATACCCACAGGGCAAAAGGCGCCTGGTAGACAAACTGCTCTGTCCAGTATTTTATTATCACAAAGCCGAATACTACAGCCGCCACTGAACATATTGCAAGAACTTTGAGATATTTGCTGTTGAACATTGCCAGTATGCTGCTTACCGATGCGCCATGCACACGGCGTATTCCAATCTCTCGGCGGCGGTACTGTGTCTCAAAATGCACAAGGCCGAAGACTCCTATTACCGAAATCAATATCGAAAGCACTGTGAACAGGATAATGAGTGAAGCCAGTTTGCTCTCTTTCTTGTAATTTATCTCAAGTTCGGAGTCAAAGAATGAGATATCGTAACTGTCGGCAGGCATATCGGGCGCATACTCTGCAATTGTCTTTGCTATGAACTCGCGCACTGCTGCAACATCTGCTCCCGGAGTTGTACGTACATACATTTTATTCATCACCCTCCAGGGGTACTTGCCGAAGATGTAGAATGCGAAAGGCTCAATATTGTACTGCATGGGACGGAAGTTGAAATCCTTGCATATACCTACCACCTCAGTGCCTGAACGGTGACCCGAAAAGACATCGCCCACCTTCAGGCCAAGCTTGCGTGCAGCGTCCTCGTTGAATATATATGCACCATTGGCAGTGTGTTCATCGCTGCTGAGGAAATCGCGCCCGTCAACTATATCAATCCCCATAAACCGTAGGAAATCCCATGAAACAGGATATACCTGGAAATATATACTCTGGCCATTGAAGTCGCGGCCCCACTGCATTCTCGATAGATTTATGAATGAACCGTCGGCAAAAGTGACATCCTCTATCTCGGGGTTTTTCATCAGGCTCCCGGCAAAGGCATCGCGCCTGCTCTGTGACAATCCATTCTCCGGGTCGTACGATTCGAATACAGTTCCGCCCGGCAGATGGTCTACTACAAGAAGGTTGTTCTTGTTGAAGCCCATGTCATGTGTGAGCATGTAATCATACTGCCTGTATATTGAAAGTGAACAGATGACAAGCGTAATTGAGATGATATACTGTACTGCCACAAGTGTGTAGCGCAATCTTCTGCCCGGCGCAGTGGCCTGGAAGCCGCCCATTACCATTGCCGGTGAGAAACGGGTTATGTACCACGCAGGGTATATGCTCACAACAATTCCTGTAACAAGGGCGATAGCGGCAACAGCCACTGCAACTTCTATATTGTCACCAAAGGCTATTGAGGTCGATATATGCTCGGTGAGCGGTGTCTCCATGAACATGCTCACAATAGCCGCCGCACCGCAGAGAGCCACAAGTACAAGCCCCACTGTCTCAAAGACAAAGTTCAGGCGCAGGGTAAAGGATGATGCTCCGAATACCTTGCATGTGTTTATTGTCTTTATACGCACGGGAATAAGCGCAAAGAAGAAATTGACAAAGTTTATGAGCGCAATAGCCATTATTAGTACGGCAATGGCAAGGAGCGTATATGTAGTGGCCTTGTTGCCGGTTGCATGCGCTGCCCCACTGACATCAGTTGAAAAATAGAGCTCGGTGAGGGGGTTCAGGCGTGGGTTGGCACGTTTGAGGTATTCGGCAATGTGCTCTTCACTTGCATTCATGGATTGTAGCCACCCGATGAGGTTGTTTCTCAGCTTTTCACAGACAGCATCGGGTGATGCCCCGTTGTTCAGCACAAGGTAATAGGGGACGTTCCAGTTGTTAGGGTTGTCGTCCTCCTGCGGAAACATGCCTCCCCAACCGTCACACGCGTCAAGAATACTTGGCGACGCAGGGTCCTTGCATATTGCAATGACCGTGGCGGTATTCTCCTCGCTTGCCTCATTGCCATAGCATATTACATCACCGGCCGAGATATTGAACCTCCTTGCCACAGACTCCTTCAGCACTAAAGTGGAATGGTCAAGGAATTTATCGAGCGAGCCTTCGATTATCTCAAGCCCGAAGATATCAAGTCCTTCACGCTCTGCTTCGCACAAATCGATATATATATGTTCTATTCCGCTATCGCTCTTTCTTGAGTAATCGGAATTGATGTTGTAATTGCCCGATGGCCATATTGTAGCGCTCTTTTCAACCTCGGGTACACCCTTGCATAGGTCGTCGGGCAACTGACGTGCCCATGTAGTGCTCCAGTACCCCTCTTCGGCCCAGTTAGGATATTCAAGACGGTATATGTTGCTTGCATTGGGTATACCTTTGTTATATGACAGGTCGAAATTGACCTGTACCATTATAAGATACACCGCAGCAAAAGCTACTGCCATACCCAGTATATTAAGCAATGAAGAGGTTGTATACCTTTTCAAAAGCATTATAA
>JAUNQV010000181.1:2003-2288 GCA_030535995.1 Bacteroidales bacterium | reverse complement strand
GAGCGCCGTCTCTACGATAGGCTGCTCAACGATCTCCGAATCCTCCAACAACGTGCCTGCGTTCACTTTTACAAGAGAGACCCTTCCGTCGGGGATTGCACTATAGTGCTTGCTGCTTCCGCCCAAAAGGACAAACAACAGAACTGCACCTATAATCAAAAGACCTGCAAGTACTGAAAGCGAAATTATTAATGCTTTTTTCATAATGGTATATGTTTTTTAATTTAAATTCATTTTTACAAAGTTACAATAAAATAAGGAGCATACCACCATTTAACTATATTT
>JAUNQV010000181.1:0-1993 GCA_030535995.1 Bacteroidales bacterium | reverse complement strand
ACAAAACACGTGGATGACCCAAAAGTCATCCACGTGTTATTAGGGTTGAATAAAATGCTTGGTAGATTACTCTTTTATAAGTTCAAACTCTGCACCTGAAGCAAAATCCTGTCCATTCTGAGAGCTCTTTGCTGTAAAGCGTACGAAACGCGCCTTTACCGGTGCCTTGAAAAGAACAGTCTTCGTTTCTGAATTGTTTGCAAACTCGCCTTCGGCAACAGGCTCGCTCCAATTCTTGCCATCGAGGCTCACTTGAAGTTTGTAACCCTTTATGTTACCGTTTGGTCCGTCCTGGCGTGGAGTGTATTTGAATCCCTTGATGCTTACAACATCGTTGGCATCAAAGTCAATCCAGTGAGGATAGATTGCCACTGTAACAGAGTACATTGTATGCCATATTGTTGTCAGGTCGCCATCGAGCATCTTCTCGGCACCGCTACCAGGCTCAAGGCTTGAACAGAAAGCTACAGTCATGGGAACCGATGTTATCTCGCTATATGAATATGTAGCAGCCAATGCAGGGGTCTCTTTCTCCCATACTGTAATCTCGCCACCTTTAACCATATTCACCGGCTCGGTGTACTTCATTTTCTTACCCTTTTTACCTATCTTATAATATATCTCGGCACCCTCTTTCTCGCAACTCATTGTAACGACACCGCGGAGGTCACGTTTCAACACTACGGGAAGAACACCCGATGCCGACACATTGGCCAAATCGGTATACTTGTCACCGGCCTTTACAGGACGCATGATGAAACCAACAGTATTATCACCGGCCTTAACAAGGTCATATTCAAGAGGACCGCCCTGACCGCAGCTGTTACCGCCAAGACCATTCACCTTGCTGTCGAGGTGCAACCATGTACCCGATGATGCCGGCAACTGATGAGGATGCGCAGCCTCGGTGAGCTCTACATCGTTCCAAGGAAGAGCCGATGTAGATAGTCCACAAGTGTTAACGAAGATAACACCATTGCCGGCCTCGTTTGTGAGTGCAGCCCAGCGTACCTCCTCGCGGTTACCCATATCCTGTGGTTTGGGGAAGTGTACAAACTGTTCGGCTACAGTGCTTGAGTGCTGCTCGATGAAAGCACCTGTGCGACGGTCGTTGTAGTTGTTCCATGGACCGCGGCCATAGTATGTATAGTTGCTCAACTCTGTAGGCAACTGCAACAGGTAACCGATGCGGGCAAGCATTGTATTTGCATCGCTGCCGGTAACAGAGCTGTTGAGTTCAACAGAACCATCGGGGTAGATTGTCCATATTCTGTTCGAAATGAAGTGGAACTCGTTCTCGCCCAACTCGCGCGAACCGTCCTTAACTGTAAAGCTGTTGTCCTCATTCTTTATACGTGAACCAGGATGCTTTGCCTGTGTACGTACAATATACTGGATAACTACAGTACCGTCGTTGTTCTTCTTGGTAACGAATGACTGCACCTCGTCTTTAAGGTCGTACAATCCAAGTGCAAACCAGCGGTTCCAAGCCCAAACATCGTTGTCTACCGGTGCACGGAATGCACTGAGCGACATTGAGCTACCCTTCTCGAACACTGTTGTCTCACCATAAACAACATTGTCAAGAACACCGGTCTTGTTGTTGAAAGCAATGGTGAAGCCCTCGCCTGTTATTTCAGTTATCGCAGCATCTTTGTTCTCATTTACCTTAACCTTTGTTCCATTGCCCGAAGCAGCAGCCAAGGTGCTCGCCTTTACTGCAGCCTGCAACGGCAACTGCTCTTCCATCTGCACATATCCCTTCTTTGCCCAAGGCATATCCTTCTTGAGCAGCAACTGCACTTTCAGGAAGTACTCCTTGTCGGCCTTGAATTTTGATGCATCGAACTTGTGTGCAAATGCTTTTGCCGTGCGCGGCGCAATCTTCATTCCAGGCATGAAATATGAGTCAATTTCCTTACCGTCTTCCCAGAGTGAAACTCTTACATCGAGGTCACACATGCACTTGAAGTAACGCTTGTTGAAGATTTCT
>JAUNQV010000091.1 GCA_030535995.1 Bacteroidales bacterium | reverse complement strand
CGTTGTTGTATAAAGTGACGTATTTGTCATTATGTAACAACATACAACAGCATAATATGAAACCGAGTATTGACATTTTTGTGTACCTTTTGCTGTTGCTGCAAAAATACTATCTCAATAATCGTTTGTCAATAGTGTTTTCTATTTTTTACGTTTTTTATATTCCTACGTTTATCTTTATTCCATTCTTTCCGTATTTCTTGAAAAAATTGAACAATTCCTTTTTCTTCTTTCCGGAATTCACTGTCCGATAATTTTCGTTTTCTTTATCGTATATAAAATCCTCTGCAGGCAACAGGCAACCTAACGTGTTGCTACCGTCTGTGCCTCCGTGTATGGCAATTCCGGTTCGGCCGGGAACTTTGTCTACATACCACTCGAATCGTTGCCATTTCTCTCCGGGTACAATGTTGTATGTCCCATACCTTATTGCTTTGTCGTCGCCCGCAATCTCAGCCCTGTCGTAATCTGTTTCGGGCTCAAGGAAATAGCCTTCCATTGAATTTACTCTTTTGCCTTCGTCATCATACGCTGTTGCAATGAATGCGCTGACAGTACTGTCTTTCCCGTACCATAATCTGTTGGTGTTGATTACGATGTTTGTTGATGGAGTAATCTTGCCTTTATTGCCGTCTTCACTGGCTTTTGCTCTTTCAGGAATTGTTGGTTGATTTTTCATGTTTATCGGTGGTTTCAATCGTTTGTTTGCAAAACTATAATGCGAAGCCGCGGAGACGGTTGTTGTATTGCCACGATGTCGCTTTTAATGTGCTGTTCTTTCAATATTTTCTTCTCTTAACTTTTGTTAACTATTAAAATTAGTTTTGTAACTAAAAAATATAGTTCTTTGCACTGTCAACTAAAAAGAATAGTTGGCGCAACATGTTTTTGTAGTTTAAAGTAATTCGTTATATATTATGAAAAATCTTACAAACAGAGAAGAGGAACTCATGAAACTCTTTTGGGAGAGAGGCCCGTTGTTCGTTAAGGAGATAATTCCTTTGCTCGATGACCCGAAGCCTCACTTCAATACCATATCGACAATAGTACGTGGCTTGGAGGCCAAAGGTTACGTTGCGCATGAGGCTTTCGGTAATACCCACCGCTACTATGCGGCTGTGAGCGAGAACGAACACGGCAAGCTGTCGCTCGGCAGTGTGGTCAACCGTTATTTCGGTAAATCATACCTCAATGCGGTCTCTTCTCTTGTAAAAGAGGAGAAAATCTCTGTCGATGAACTCAAGAGTCTTATAGAATTGGTGGAAAAACAGAATAAACGATGAACATTATGGCTACATTCTTTATATTCATCCTTAAATCGGCGTTTGTGCTTGCACTGCTGGTGTCTCTCTTCATGCTCTTCATGAGCCGGGAGACTTTCCATAGGGTAAACCGTTTTATAATGCTCTCAATACTCGGTATTGCTCTTCTGTTGCCGGTCATGAACCTTGGCATTGAGTCGCCGTTCAAGAGTTTCGGCAATGCGATAGAGAGTTATTTTGCCGAGGAAACAGCTGCGGTTGCACTTGCCGGCGGTCAAGAGGCTGTATTTGATTTCGGTGAGCTTGTGCCGGCTGTTACTGCCGATGCCGTGCCGGCGGAGGTTGTTGTCGAAGATGACTCTTTCGGCCTGCTTTTGTTTGTTGCAACGATATATTTCCTTGGTGTTGCACTGCTTGTTGTGCGTCAGGCGGTGATGTATGTTCAGGTTGCCCGTAAAATTGCGCGCAGCAGGGTTGTGGATGCCCGTCAGTTCGGTTGCGAAGGAATCAGGCTCTGTGTGCATGACGGCAAGGAGAAGCCTTTCAGCTGGTTCCATTGGGTAGTTGTTAGCGAAGAAGACCTTGAAGAGGGTGCGCACGAAATACTTGTGCACGAAACTGCTCATGCTCGTGCCGGTCACTCATGGGATATAATGTTTGCCGATGCGGTGATAATCATGCAGTGGTTCAACCCGCTTGCATGGATAATGAAGAATTGTCTTAAGGATATACATGAGTTCGAGGCCGACGAGGCGGTAATCAACTCGGGCGTAAATGCAAAACAATACCAGTTATTAATAATAAAAAAAGCCGTTGGCGCAAGGCTCTACTCTATTGCCAACAGCTTTAATCACAGTTTAACCAAAAAACGTATCACTATGATGTGTAAAGAAAAATCAAAGAAGTGGAGATGTGCAAAGGCTTTGTACATACTCCCGGTTGCAGCCGTTGCTGCACTCTCTTTCTCAACTGTTGAGAATGCCAATGCAGTGGAGACTGAACTTGCTTCCAAAGTTAATGAAATTGCCATGAACGGCGCAAGTGTTTCGGGTGAAATTTCTGCAGGAACTCCGGTAATTCCCGAAACGGCGGTTGCTGCTGATACCGTTGTCTATCAGGTGTGCGAACAACAGCCCGAGTTTCCGGGTGGTGGTTCGGCCATGGTGAAGTTCCTTGCTGAAAACATAAAGTATCCGGCCGATGCCATGGAGGCCGGCAAAGGAGGCAAGGTCTTCGTGCAGTTCGTGGTAAGGAGGGACGGTTCGGTGAATGATGTTGTCATTATGAAGAGTTCCGGTACACCGTCGCTCGACAACGAAGCTCTTCGCGTTGTAAAGTCAATGCCGAAGTGGAAGCCCGGAATGCAGCGCGGTGAGGCTGTGAATGTAAGGTTCATGATTCCCGTGGCATTTGCTCCTCAAGGCAAGACTACTGCTCCCAAAAAGGAGTCTGTAATAACTCTTGAGGGTGGAGGCATGATGGTGAAGAAATCGTCTGATTTTGCAATTGTTGTTGACGGTGCACTTTACGAGAGCATGGAGAATATCAAGAATGAGGATATTGAGAGTATTACAGTGGTGTCCATAGACAAACTTCCCGCCGAGGAGGTTGACAAATACAGGGCCCGTGGCAAGAAAGGGGTTCTTTACATTGAACTCAAGAAGAAGGAGACCGCCTCTCCGGTAGGAAATGAGGCAGTATATACTGTTTGCGAGAAGGCACCCGAGTTTCCGGGCGGAATGCAGGAGCTCATGAAGTGGCTTCAGACCAATATCAAATACCCCAAGGCAGCGCGCGAAGTTAACCTTCAAGGCAAGATAATAGTGCAGTTTATAGTGGACAAGGAGGGTAAAATAATAGATGCAAAGGCTGTAAACGGTAAATACTCTTTTTCCGACAGCCTTTTGAAAGGAAAAACCGAAGAGGTTGAAGCTCTGTTCGGCGACAGTGCAGATATTGAAAGAATAGACGAAATGATTGTTGTCGCATACAAGAACGGCAATAAAAAGGTCATTGACACATCTGCTCCCGAGAAACATCCGGCAGCAGCGCTTCTCGCTGCAGAGGCAGTGCGTGTAGTAGCCTCTATGCCCAAATGGAACCCGGGAACACAAAGCGGCAAAGCAGTCAATGTAAAGTATATGTTGCCAATTCAGTTTCGCCTTCAATAAAAAGCGCACGTAAAGAGGCACGATATTCCGGAAAATGCTGCATTAACATTTTTTAATCATAAATATTGTAACAAATGCCTTTTACGTTCGTCATTAATAATGAAATAACATAGGATTTGAACTATCGGTCATTTTGTGGTTCTTTGGCCGGTGGGGGGTATGCCACAGTGCGGTGTGCAATCATGCTGGTTGCAATTATAACATAAATACAAAATAAGGTATTGATTATATATGTGGCATATCCCTTTTTTATTTTGCTGTTACGTATGAAAAAGTGGCTTTTGCTGTTCATTCTCTCTGCGTTTATCTTTCCTGTTGCTCTTGCACAGGATTTTGTGCTTAAAGGCAGAGTAGCCGATGCCGAGACCCCCGACGAGGGATTGCCTTCGGCAACAGCCGTGTTGTTTGAGAATGACACCGTGATGGTTGCCGGAACATCCACCGGCAACGATGGCAGTTTTGTTCTCCGCGTAAAAAAGGAGGGAACCTACAGGTTGCAGATATCATTTGTAGGTTACGCGCAGCTTGTGATGAATGTACAGCTCAAAGGCAGTGACAAGAGTGTAGAGCTGGGTACATTGCTGCTAAGAAAAGACGAGAAACTGCTGAAGGAACTTCAGGTTACAGGCCTTGCCCAGGAACTTACAATAAAGGCCGATACCTTTGTGTATCATGCCAATGCTTTCCGTGTGCCCGAGGGCTCCACCATAGCAGCTCTCATCAAGCAACTGCCCGGCCTTTCGATGGACAGTGATGGCAATCTCACCTTTCAGGGTAAGGCTGTGAGTTCAATACTTGTGAACGGCAAGCCCTTCATCGGCGATGCCAATACGGCAATGTCGAATATTGTGAGCGAGGCTGTACAGGATGTGGCTGTCTACGAAAAAAACGATGAAGAGAAAGAGTTTGCAGGGGTACACGATGCCGAAAAGGCAACGGTCGTTGACCTCAAGATAAAAGAGGAGTATATGTCGATGTGGAATATGAATGCCAGCATCGGAGGTGGCACTCACAGCAGATACATGACAAAGGCCTTCGCTTCAAACTTTACCGAAAGGTGCCGTACAGCTGTTTATGCACAGCTCAATAATATAAGTGAGGACCAGGTTGTAGATGAGAACGGAAACTGGCAGAACAACAGTTGGTCTTCTTTCGGTGGCCTCTACACCTATCGCAAAGCAGGCGCTACAATCTCATTGGACAACGGCAAAGGAAACACATCCGGCGGATATATGAAATTCGATGCGGAGGTAGAATTGGGGCACGACAGCGACAATCAGGATCATATCACCAATGTCGAGGAAATAATTGGCAACTCCGGAACCCATTACCGCTATAGCCGTACACTCTCTTCCGGGCGCAGCAGGGATATATCCCTCAAGGGTGACTTTACGTACAATATCGACTCGCTCAACCGCCTGTCGGCAACACTCCAATACAATTATGCTGATTCTCGCAACGGCACTGCGCAAAACAGTTCTCTCTATTCGTCTGCGGTGAACATTGCTGCACCACAGCTGGGGCTTGTGGGCGAAGAGGTGAGTGATGAACTCAAAGCCTTGGGAATAAATTCAACTTCGGCGCAGGGCTTTAATAGCTGGCGAAGGAATGATTTTACTGTCGATACACGCTATGTACACCGTTTCAAGAAGGAGGGGTACTCGTTTAATGTAGGAGTGCGATATAATGTAATCGGCAGAAGAGCTCTTTACGACGCACTTTCGTGCTACCGTTACTTTAAAGTTGAAACTCCGTTGGCTGTAGAGCGCAACTATAATGTTGCACCCAACGATGAGAGTGAGCTCACCATGAAAGCAGTTCTCGACGGAGCGTTCAACAAGAATATACTTTTCTCTCTCTCATACAGGTTCAGCCGTGCCAGGGCCGATGAAGCAACAGCTCTATACCGCCTTGACCGCTACCCCTATTATTCACATTCCGGGTTGCCTGTGGGTGTCAGGCCCTCTACGGCCGATTCGCTTGCGGCAGTCAAAGATATTTTCAACAGCTTCTATTCGCAGAGTACAAGGAATGTCCATGAATCGAACCTCCAAATTCAGTTCTTGTGGGATAGCTTCGAGGCAACCATCGGCGGTGATATCTACTACATCGATGAAGAGCTCCGCTACAATCGTGGCGAAGTCTCATACACCCCTTCACGTGGTTATTTCGATTATACTCCACAGGCGCGGTTAAAATGGAAGCCTGTCAAGAACGGTGAGATATCCTTGTCCTATTACGGATACCGTCACCGCATTCCTTTGCTTGACCTGCTGCCTGTTACCGACACAAGCGACCAGATGGTTGAATTTGTAAACAACCCCCACCTGAAAGACCAATGGAATAACCATTTTAACCTCTACAGCCGCTGGTTCAACGAGAAACGCGGCGACAGCTACAGCCTATATGCCAACTACGGCATCTACCGCAATTCAGTAAAGGATATTATTACCACCGACCCTCTCACCGGCAAGATGCGCCACACACAAGAGAATGTAAACGGCTGCTATTATCTCTTTTTGGGGGTGAATACCGAACAACCGCTCGACACAGAGCGTTGCTGGACACTGTCGGCCGGTGCCGGTTATCACATTAACCGCAACAAGAGCTTTATAGGTGCAATGGGTGAAGAACCCCGTCTGTCGGTAATCTACTCGCACTCACCAAGGGCAAATATGCGTTTGCGGTGGCGTAGCGGCATGTGGAGTGTAAACCTGAGCGGTGACTATTCGGCCGAAATCACACGGTATGATAACACGCCCGAGTATAATCAGTATGGCCACACAATAGAGTGCAGTTTGCAACCGCAGGTCGACCTGCCGTTCGGAATGAAAATCAATACCTCATTTGGCTTCTACGGCCGTCGGGGCTACGACAATGATATTATGAACCACGACCAGTGGCTGTTGAATGCGACAATCTCACAGTCGCTTTTGAAGAACAAGGCACTTACCATGCAGCTTGAGGTGGTTGATTTGTTGCACCAACGTACATCGGAATTCAGCTATATGACTCCGCAAATGCGTTACTTCGGCAAAATGAAGGCTTTCTATAGCTATGTAATGCTGCATGCAATCTACAGGTTCAATATCGGAGGAAAGTAGGGGAGTGCTGTAATATATAAGGTGTTTTTATAAGATGTTTATTTTTGAAAAAATAAACATCTTATAAATTTGCAGCACCGTAAGTAGAGTGGCGGTAGGCTTCACATCTTCTGCTACAGTATTACTTGCACCATAATAGCCATGGCAAAGAAAGACGGAATAAGGAAATTATTCAACAAGATAGCACCCCTCGTTTACCTTTGGAATTTGCAGAATGTATGTAGGCTGCAAAGGCTGAATCAGCAACTCATTGCACCGCAACAGTTGATTACCTGCCCGCTAACGTATGCCGAAAGGTCGCTGGCAAGGAAAAGTGCCACGTTCGCAACATCCTCTGGGTTGCCGGCACGGCGCAACGGAATGGTCTTTGCCCACTCGGCACGCATCTCCTCGGGAATGGCACTTGTCATGTCTGTAACAATGAAGCCCGGAGCAATGCAGTTGGCGCGTATGCCACGTGGTCCCATCTCCTTGGCAATAGATTTTGCAAGGCCAATGAGTCCCGCCTTCGATGCCGAGTAGTTGCACTGTCCGGCATTGCCGTTCTCTCCCACAACCGACGACATATTGATGATACTTCCGCCACGTTGCTTTGCCATAAAAGGAACAACCGCACGTGTGAAGTTGAAGGCCGATTTTAGGTTAGTGGTTATCACAGCATCCCATTGTTCCTCGGTCATGCGCAGTATAAGGCCGTCCTTTGTTATTCCGGCATTGTTCACAAGCACGTCAATGCGCCCGAAGTCGGCCACAACCTCCTTCACTACAGCATCGGTCGCTGCAAAATCGGCTGCATCGGCAGCATAGCCCTTGCACTTCACTCCTAAAGCCTCAATCTCCTTTATAAGTTCCTCGGCATTGCTGTTTATCTGTCTGTAGGTGAAAGCCACATTGGCACCCTCTTCGGCAAACTTTACCGCAATGGCACGTCCTATACCTCGTGTTGCTCCGGTTACAAGAGCGGTCTTTCCTTCAAGTAATTTCATAATTCTTCTGTTTTGTTGCTATGCGCGAAGATAGCTCTTTGCTTTGGAATTTCCACCGTTTTTGCCGATAAAGTGTTTATGATTTTTATCCCCGATGAAGCGGGGAACTGTAATGCGCCTTGCTTCATTGGGGATAATTCCAAACGGCCAATGCTGAATGTCGCTCTGCGGCAGAGGTTGTCCGTTCTGTTAATTTCTACTGCTTTTTTGTTCACTGCAATGGCAAATATAGTTCAACCAAATGCAATGTGAGTTGTTGTTTTGCAACTTTTTCGTTTCTGGCAACGCCTATTGTCATGTCAAGCGTATGCGAGACATCTCTATACGATAATCAATTGCGGATTTAGGCGTTTTTGCATTTTTTAACCTTTTTGTAATCGTTTGGTTTTTAAGGTTTTGAATATATGTATATTGCTGATATATAGCAATATACATGTTTGAAAATCTGTCTTTTTTTGTTTAATTTTACATGTAACGAAGAGGTTTGCAGCCGGCTTTCCCGGCTCTGCGGCCTATTGCTTAACCACTAAAAACAATATTATGAACAAGATTTATTCCGACCCCATTGCAAAGGCTGAGTCTTTGGTTGAGGGTGTCAAGAAGCAGGCAGAGTTGCTTGCAAAAAAGGGTATTACAATTGATGTCGGGCGCCTGTCGGCTGCATGCCGCGAGCTTGAAAGTGCCGCTGCGGTGCAGGAAGAGGCCGAGGCAAGGCTTAAAGAGGCGCGCAATGCCGCTCACTCTAAGCTTGAGGCTCTCAAAGAAATTTTTGCAGCGTCGAAGGCTCCGGTGAAGCAGAATTTCCCACCCGAGGTGTGGCTGTCATTCGGCTTGCAGGATAAAAAATAATCCCTGCTTTGCGAGCATAAAAAATGCGATGGGGTAGTGATCTGACCCCAAGAAGTTGGACGGATTAATAATAATTTTATTGGTAAAGAGT
>JAUNQV010000180.1 GCA_030535995.1 Bacteroidales bacterium | reverse complement strand
TTATGGAGCCCGTATTTTAAACTGTGGCACTACTTCTGGCGCAAGAGGCACTTCAAATAACAGGCCGATAATTTACCGATACCGGGATACTTCGGCCTGCAAAATTACCGCTTTGCAGTTTTGTCCCGGGCCACAAGTGGAAACTACAAGCTAAAATATCATAAAAGATACCCCCTCCGAACTAACAAAACAGTTGTTGTAGGTATTATATTTAAACAACAATAACACCCACAACACAAATGAAACAACGCAGCAAGCCGGGAGAAGCATTCTCTTCCGAAGAAATCCGGTGCAGGATACTCGAAGCACAAACAACCCTATTCACACTCGCCCACAACCTATGCCATGAACAAAGCGCTGCAAACGACCTCCTGCAGGAAACCACACTACACATACTTCTGAACATAGGCCAATACCGCGAAAGCAGCACATTCGCCGCATGGGCATGTGAGATAATGTCAAACATTCTCAAGAACAATAGGCGGCAGGCATCACGCCACAAGCGCATAATTCAACATGGATATGCCATGCATTTATACGACGCTTGCAACACTCTCGCCGAGGAACCTGCGGCATACAACCACACAACCGACTGCGAGAGCACTACAACGCCAAGGAGGTACTAAAAATCATCTCACACCTCCCCTGCCGACAAAGGGAGATAATGACACTGCGAATAAACGGATACAAATACCATGAGATAGCACACAAGGCCGGAACCACCATGAACAATGTAAAGAACTGCCTGTTCCAGGCAAGAGCCAATATTAAAAGAATGATGCAGGAAGAGTAGTCTGTTTACAGTGCATTTTTCTCCGACATACTGCACAAATTACTTTATTTTTATATTTTTGCAAAAAAAACACTATTGGGTTTAATCCATAATAATTAAATAATACAATGAAAACAGTAATGCTCGTGTTCGGCACTCGCCCCGAGGCTATCAAAATGGCTCCATTGGTAAAGGAATTCTATAAATACCCGGAGACATTCAAGACTGTAGTATGCGTAACCGGCCAGCATCGCCAGATGCTCGACCAGGTATTGCAACTATTTGAGATTACCCCCGATTACGACCTTAACATAATGAAACAAGGCCAAGACCTCTACGATGTCACCGCACGTGTACTCACCGGCATGCGCGATGTACTCAAAGAGACGCAGCCAGATATAGTTCTTGTTCACGGCGATACCACTACCAGCACAACAGCTGCGCTTGCCGCATTCTACCAACAGATTCCTGTCGGTCACGTAGAAGCCGGCCTGCGCACACACAATATCTATAGTCCATGGCCCGAGGAGATGAACCGCCAGATAACCGGCCGCATTGCAACATACAACTTCGCCCCCACCCCATTGAGCAAGGCAAACCTGTTGCGCGAAGCCGTAGAAGAAAAGAGCATTACCGTAACAGGCAACACCGTAATCGATGCGCTCTATTGGGTAGTTGACAAAATCAAGGAAGACAAGTCTCTCAACGACGAGCTCAAGAACCTTCTTGCACAAGCCGGTTATGATGTAACACGCCTCGATAGCGGCAAAAAGCTTGTACTCATCACCGGTCACCGCCGCGAGAACTTCGGCGACGGCTTCATAAACATGTGTACAGCAATCAAGGACCTGACATTGAAGTACCCCGATGTTGACTTCGTATACCCCATGCACCTAAACCCTAACGTGCGAAAACCAATACATGAAGTATTCGGCGAAAACCTCGAAGGTCTCGGCAACATGTTCTTCATCGAGCCTCTTGAGTACCTCTCATTCGTGTACCTTATGGAAAAGAGTAACATCGTACTCACCGACAGCGGCGGTATACAGGAAGAAGCTCCAGGCCTTGGCAAACCGGTACTTGTGATGCGCGATACCACCGAACGCCCCGAAGCACTTAAAGCCGGTACAGTAAAACTTGTAGGCACCGACTACAACAAGATCGTAAGCGAGGTATCACTGCTACTCGACGACCAGGCACACTACGACACCATGAGCAAAGCCGTAAACCCCTACGGCGACGGACTCGCCTGCGGCAGGATAGTAGATACATTGAAATAAATTTACCGAATAATTAAAAGCTAAGAGGGATGCCGCGGCATCCCTCTTCGCTTTCAATTATCGCCCGGGCTCGCACTGTTATTGCCCCCACAAGCGGTAGCCTTCAGCTTCTGGCCTTATGCAAGGAACCTCAAAATAAATAAATCAATATCACAAACTAACAAAACCACCGGAACAGGTATTATGTTAACCTGAGTTCGATATAAATTCAACCAAGTTGCGAACCTGTCATTGACTCGTT